>JBCBZA010000148.1:0-9695 GCA_039815575.1 Bacteroidota bacterium
CAATGATACCCCACGTGTGGATATTGAGGGACGCCTATACACACCACAGGAGCTTTCTGCTATGATCCTCCAAAAAATGAAGAAAACGGCAGAGGATTATTTAGGACAGGATGTTTCCCGTGCGGTGATTACCGTTCCTGCCTATTTTAATGATTCCCAACGCCAAGCGACCAAGGAAGCCGGAGAAATAGCCGGTCTAACCGTAGAACGTATTATTAATGAACCTACGGCAGCCTCCTTAGCCTATGGTTTGGACAAAAAGGATTCCGATCAAAAGATTGTGGTATTCGACTTTGGTGGAGGTACCCATGACGTTTCCATTCTGGAATTGGGAGATGGTGTTTTTGAAGTATTGGCTACGGATGGGGATACCCATTTGGGAGGTGATGATGTTGATCAGAAAATCATCGATTGGCTTGCCGAAGAATTTAAATCTGATGAAGGTTTGGATTTAAGGGAGGATGCCATGGCACTGCAACGACTTCGTGAGGCTGCGGAAAAGGCAAAGATTGAGTTGTCTTCCACATCCCAAACGGAAATTAATTTGCCTTATGTGACGGCTACGGCTTCAGGCCCCAAGCACTTGGTACGAACGTTGAGTCGTTCAAAATTTGAACAATTGATTGCGGATTTGGTGAAACGTACCATTGAACCTTGCCAAACGGCATTAAAGTCAGCAGGTCTATCTAAAAGTGATATTGACGAAATCATTTTGGTTGGAGGTTCTACCAGGATTCCCGCCGTGCAAGAAGCGGTAGAAAAATTCTTTGGTAAGAAACCCTCCAAAGGAGTAAATCCAGATGAGGTAGTCGCTGTTGGTGCTGCTATACAAGGTGGGGTATTGACAGGAGATGTAAAAGATGTATTGCTTTTGGATGTAACACCACTATCGTTGGGTATTGAAACCATGGGTAGCGTGAACACCAAGCTCATTGAGGCAAACACGACAATTCCGACGAAGAAATCACAGATATTCTCAACAGCTGCGGACAATCAGCCCTCAGTTGAAATCCACGTATTGCAAGGAGAACGACCTATGGCGGCTGACAATAAGACCATTGGACGATTCCATTTGGACGGTATTCCGCCCGCACCTAGGGGTACTCCTCAGATTGAAGTGACCTTTGACATCGATGCCAATGGAATTATCAAGGTTTCTGCAACGGATAAGGCTACAGGAAAATCACAGGATATCCGTATTGAAGCATCTTCTGGATTGACAGACGAAGAAATCCAAAAGATGAAAGCCGAAGCTGAAGCCAACGCAGAAGCTGATAAGGCAGCCAATGAAAAAGCGGATAAATTGAATGAAGCGGATGCGATGATTTTCCAGACGGAAAAACAATTGAACGAATTTGGTGACAAACTCTCGGATGATAAGAAAAAGCCTATTGAATCGGCTTTGGAAGAATTGAAGAAAGCCTATGAAACCAAAGATACAGCCGTAATTGAACCGGCTTTGGCAAAAATCAACGAAGCATGGAAAACGGCTTCCGAAGAAATGTACAAGGCACAAGGTGAGGCGGCCCAAGCTGGAGGTGCTGCCGAAGGAGCCGCTGATGCAGCTAGTCAAGATGGAAATGGAGCTGCGGAAGGAGATAATGTTGAAGATGTAGACTTCGAAGAAGTGAAATAACATACCAAGTATAGTTTTAAAAGAGCCCTAACAATTTGTTGTTAGGGTTTTTTTATGGCATTTTGACCAATACGAAAGCATATTAACCGTTATCGCTGTATCTTTTATTCAACAATAAGAATGATGCGAACACTTATTTCCCTACTTATCATTTTAGGTCTTTCCTCATGTAGTTCAGATTCTGAAGAGGTCATGATTGATAATCTAAGTGATGATGAAATTATTGTTGAAGATGACGGAGAAGATGTTGAGGATGATGGGGTCGTGGGGGCAATAAGTATTGAAACCACTGTGAACGATACCGATTTTGATGCAGTAGAAAAAGAATATGAAATTAGTGTGTTTACGACTGCTAATGGCGATGAACTACAAATAGATATAAATAGTGAGAGTGATAATATTAGCGAGACCAATCTCACCCAGGAATTATCGCTCCTAAAGAGCGATTTTTACAGACGCGAACTGGAAGGTGATCTCATTTCCTTTCATACTTGGAAATCCGATCTGACCGCGATTAGTTCCTACCGAAAAAATTTGAATACCAACGAAGTAACCATTGATGAAGACTATTGCCTGTTGCCCTTGGACAAGAATAGAGCGGTTTCCTTGTATACAGGGAACAAGGATAAATTGGTTTTTGTTCATTCCACTTTTGATATTCCATTCACGTTTGAACAGTATTTTATTACTATTTATGACCGAAATTCAGGAGAGTGCAGTGAACTTGTACTTGACCCTAACCCCAATTCGCCGCAAATTTCTTTGGGAATTCAGTTTCAAGTAATAAGTAACCATATTTTGGCCCTTTTATATGTGACTGGAAATGACATAAAGCCCACTGTAACTTTTGTTGATTTAAATTCTGCGGAGCTAATAAGCAGTAGAATATTCGATAGGTTTACCTATGGAACTTTTCTCGAGAATATATTTTTTGCTGTTAGAATTGATTCGGGATTTGTTTTTGAGGAATACAGTTTTGACGATTTTGGCCTATTATCAATGAGTTCCAAAAACAATCTGCCCAATTTAACCTACGGATTGTATGACAATGAAATTGTTGCCGATCAAGTCCCTTTTGCCAATTTTTTTGAGGGACCACAAGACTATCGGTTTCAACCTGCTATTTATGATTTGAGCCAGGATAAGGTCATTGAGGGCAATGAACCATTTTTGGAGCAACTAAGTGTGGATTTAATATCCACCTTAGGAACACAACCCATTTTTCCAGTTTATAAAGTGGATGTCGAAAATAGAAATGTAATTCTTGGATATGATCGTAATGATGGTTCAAATACTGGAGGAATCATTTTTACGAATTTTGATTCGGCCATTTATAAAATTGTTGAGCTAAACCATGTCCCAGAAGAAATGGTTATAAGGGCCGTCAATTAGAATACTAAAATTACGATATCACGGTATAGCATTCTATTTTTTTGTTTTCTCAATGGTCCGCATGGCCCTTTTAATGATGTAAGCAGTTTCTTTTGTGGGCGATTCTTTTTTCCATTGATGGCAGATGCCAATGACCCAGTCTGGCTTGGATTTACTGGCATCGTTTAGCCAGTTCCCCACAGAGTCACGAACATATTTTGAGGAATCTGATTTTAGGGGCCCTACAAGCGGTAACCCCTTTTCTGGATGTTCTTGGAACTCGCTGATTTTTTTTACCCATACCCCGATAGGTCGTAGGGCCTCGGCCACAAATCGACGGATATTTTCATCTTTGGAATTGGTCCAATTGGAAAGTATTTTGATGGAGGTCTCCAAATCTTCTGCCATACGCTCCTTACTAGCAAAAATTACAACCTCACGTACCCCAAAGTGCAAATCGGCGGCATAATCGCGCATGCCATCAATCAAAGAAGCAACATCATCATGTTGCAAACTTTCCGCCCAGCAGGCCCAACAGCGCACAATATCGCTTGTATGGGATTTAAGTTGTCCATATAACGAACCATTACTGCTCAGTTGGGCAAAAGTTTCTCCGATGACCCTAGTATTGCTGTTGGCCGTAGGTTTTTTTTGTGCATGCACGGCTTCAACAAAATTGGGAAACCAGTCTTCTTTTTTTAGGTCCCTTAATACAATTTCAAGGATTGCCAACTGGTCGGTCGCTAACCATTCCATTAGGTTTTTGGTCTCAATTTTGCCTGTATTTAAATAGTCAATTACCTCAGTATTTAGGTCTTTTAAACTCCGGGGACCTTTACGGTCCAAGATGTGTTGGGGAATCATGGTTTTTTCTTTTTTCTGGGTTGAGGGATATTTCCAATCAATGGACTGTTTTGTTTGATGAGTGCCGCTAAATCAGCCGCGGTACTTTCAAAATCTTCGGCAGAATCCGGCAGTAGCAGCCAAGATTTTATTTTATAGGTTTCCAATTTTCGCAGCGAAGGAAATAACTTGAAGAGGGCCTCATGATATTCTACTTTTGTCCCTACCCAAATTCCATTATCCACCGGGTTTTCTTCTTTTTGCCGCGTGGCCAATACAATTTTATCCCCAACATAAATCGCTACGTTCCCAAACATTTTTTTGGTACGTACCGAAAGGGGGTAAAGCAAATCAAGAACAAAGTCGTATGGTATCATACCTATAAAACTAAATAGTATTTGTGTAAGCCCAGCTACCCATTCACTACAAAATTTAAAAGCGCTCTGTATTAGACCTAACTTTGTGGTATGGCAAAATCCTTACTTTTTATACCTGATATTTCTGGATTTACAAAGTTTGTGCAGACCACCGAAATTGAACATAGTCAGCATGTGATTGCGGAATTACTTGAAATACTTATCAGCGCAAATACCCAAGAACTTAAACTTGCAGAAGTTGAAGGGGATGCCTTGTTTTTCTATAAAGAAGAAATTCCATCAATGGAAAAGATCTTAGCCCAGATAGAGACCATGTACACTGCTTTTTACAGCCATTTGCGGATGCTGGAAAAAAATAGGATATGTCCATGTAATGCCTGTGCCTCTGCTCCCAATCTTGAATTGAAAATTATACTCCACTGTGGGGAGATACAGTTTTTGAACGTTCAAGGCAATCGAAAACCATTCGGCGAAATTGTTATCGAAGCGCATCGATTGTTAAAAAATTCTGTTGAAAGTGATAATTACGTCTTGATCAGTAATCCTTTGGCTGCCGAAGTTGAATTATCAAGAGATTATAGCAGTTTACTATTTCATTTTCGGAATGGGGTTGATTTCTATGATGGAAAATCCATTGACTATTTGTATTCAATAATTGATGTTGCCCAGTTGAAGCTTCGGAGTTTTGACGCCCCCATTTTGTTTACCCCCCATATGCCACCAGATTTTTCCAAAAGGGTAAAAATCAATAGAAATATGTATGAGGTGCATGAAATGATTACAAATTATCGCTATCGACATCAATGGGTATTAGGGGTAGACGAATTTGTATTCAACAGCGATGAGGTAACAAGAAAGGGCACCGAGCATACCTGTGTCATCAATGGTCGTCAATTACACTTTACAACGGTTATAAAGGAAGTGCCCATAGAACAACTGGTGTATGGCGAACTTACCTTTAGCCCACTTCCAGTAGAACGAATGTACCAGTTCTATAGATTAAGGCCCACCTCAGGGAATTCCTGTGAATTGATCTATGAGATGTATTGGTACACAAAAACACCAATTCAAAAATTGTTAATGTTCATCGGAGCTAAAAGGCAAATTGTCATGGGGGCATCAACATCCATAGATGCACTGGTGAACTTAATGCATCTTGAACAATCAACAATTGATGCATGATGCCAAAACGGATAGCCATACTCTCCTTTAAAACTGAAAGCATTCGGTTGCACTATTTGATGGAAAGTATTCAAGACTTATTGATACTGGAATTAGGTCGTTCTTCTAAGTATATCGTGATTTCCAAGGAATCCGTGCAAGTAGCCACAACCAGTGAATTCAATATTTCAAACGTTGCCAATCAATTAAATGCATCTAGAATTTTGCATGGCGAAGTAGTGGAAAAAGAGGAGATAGAGGTGCTCCTTTATTATTATCGATTGAATTCGCGTGGACTTGAAAGGTTTGAAAGTAAGGTTATGGTCCATAAATCAAATACGTTCCAATTGGGGGAGAAGTGTCTGACCGCCGTGAAATCGTTTCTCAATATACATTCTATTGGGGATAAACCTATGGGGGTTCAAAAACTGCAGCATCCGGAACTTTATCAAAAGTTTATGTTGGGCAACTACCATTTTAACAGATGGACCCAAGAAAATGTTGCCGAAGCCATCGCAATGTATCGTGAAGTCATTCAAAATGAGTCCGGTTTCGCACCAGCATACTTGAAATTGGCCAAATGTTACATTTTTCAGGCAGGTAGAGGTTTTGAAATACCCAAAAAAGTTTATCCAAAGGCAAGAAGGGCGGTCGAAAAAGCTTTGGAAATAAATCCCAATTCCGGCGAAGCCATAATTAATAAAAATCTTGTTGACTTTTTTTATGATTTGGATTGGCGTACTATTTACGATAGTATTGAAAAAGGTCTGGAAAATCATGTGGATGCCAGTGAAGCATATCAACAACTTTCCTTTTTTTGGTACGGTCTTCAAGAATATGATGCCGCATTGGATGCGCTTTTTTCGGCCTTGGAGTATGACCCCCTTTCCACTGGTATTCTCAACATGATCGGTGATGTCCAATTGAGTGCGAAGCACTTTGACGAAAGTGAAAAAACCTTTCTTGCCATACTTAAAATGTTTCCCAATGACTTTGCTGCCTTGGAAAACCTTTTATATATCGCTGCCCTCCAGGATAACAAAAACAAGTGTTTCCGCTATTTGAACAAATTGCAAAAGCTGCTTCCTGGAGATGAAAAATACGTGCCCCGTATGGCCTATGCCTATGGTCGGTTTGGTATGATGGAGGAAGCTCAAGAATATTTGGATTATTATGAAAAGTTGGAGAAAGAGCAACCCAGTCGAGTGCTCCACAATTTTAAGGCCCAAGTGCACGCGGGCCTAAAAGATTGGGACAAGGCCCTTTATTATGCGGAGAAGGGATGGAATGCGAGAACAGGGATTCTTTTTATTCTGACCGACCCTCAATTTGAACCTATTAGGCGATGGGAAAGGTATCAACGTCTCTTGGCGCAAATAAAATTTCCCAAAAAGATTGAGGATGTAAATTATTTTACCTTGAAAACCGATACCCAGGAGACCTTACGTGCCAATCTAAATGCGCTACTGTTTATAAGGGCGGAAGACAATTATTCCCGACTGTTTTTCTTTCAGCATTTTAGAATTGAAGAAAAATTGGTGAGAGCTACTTTAAAGACGATACAGTCACAACTGCCAGAAAGTTTTCTCCGGGTCCACAAGACCTTTCTGATTAACTCAAAATTACCATTTGAAGTGCACGGCAACTCCAAGACACGTTACATTAATCAGCCACAACACGATTTTAAAATAACCGTGAGCAGAAGTTTTGATATTACCACCTTGGATAAATAGGAATACGTTTCCCATTCCCTTCAAAAAGAGGGGATTTCTTTTCATGCCTATTCCCATTTACTACACAAAAGAGACGAAGGATTTTATTGCAAACACCTTTGTACCATGATATTAAAAAAACAAAAAATGAAAAATTTATCAGTATTCGCATTGCTTATGGGAATGACTTTCTCATGTACTGCGCAAAAAACAAAGACACTCACGTTTCCAAAAGGCAAAGTAATTGAAGTAGCTTTAATTGGTTATAGGGATGGTAAGCAACCTATTGTACAACAGGAGTATTTTCCAAAGGTATTTCCTGTGGCCCAAGAGTATGGTTTACTGGATGCACAGACGTTTTCAGTTGTTGAAACACATTATGGGGATGCTCCCGTACAGCAATTCGGTTTTTTTATCTGGGACAGTTATGAGCAAAAAGAAAAGTTTGATAAGGATCCACGGTATTTAGAGCTCCGGAATATTAGAAACAAAGCATTTAATTTTTTATATATGGGCTATTTTCAGGTGGAAAGTGACGTTACCTATACTTTTGATAACGAGTCTATCTATGATTTTGCCGCTATGTTTATTGATGTGGCCAATGCACCCAAACTTCAACAATATTTTGAAAAAGTAGCTCCCGTGGCCATGACGGACAAATATGGTTATCAACCTATTGTGACCCTAAATCCGCTTAATGAGTGTACCAAAGGGAAATACGTTCCTGATATCATTGGTTTTGCCAAATGGTCCGTTTCAGATGGATTTTCAAAGTTGAAGAAAAATAGTACATACAAAAAATATGTCCATCTGAGGGATGCCGCTACACCCTATAAAGACGTGTTTATGGTAAAAGCCAACATACAGTGAAGATTCCCTTAAAAGTTTAAATTCAAAGAACTGTAAAATGGAAACTAAAGAAAAAAATAGAACGATCAGAGGGTTCCTTCTAGAGCTTCAGGAAAATCCATCTAATGAAATACAGGAGATTTATAATTGGTATGATGAGGTATTTGGTTTTGTACCCAATCTAGGAAAGTTGCTCAGCAACTCTGATGCGGCATTATTGTCCTATATGCATATGCAATGGCATCTACTAAAATTGGGAACCCTTAAACCTGAAGAGGACAATATAGTTCAGCTTACGGTAGCTATTGAAAACGAGTGCAAATATTGTACTGCCGGCCATACATTGGCTGGAAAGGTATTGTTCAACAGTGCCGAAGAAGATTTACAGGCACTTCGCAACCAATCGACCCTTTCAAACCAAAGGTTCAATGCTTTACATGAATTTACCAAAGAAGTGTACCATAGTAAGGGTCGCGTAAGCGATAAGGTTCTTGAGGATTTCCGGAGCGTAGGATATACGAATGGGCAAGCACTGGAAGTAATTACCAACATCTCTGCAAAAGTGCTTTCGAACTTATCAAATCAGTTAGCTATGAACGAAGTTGACGAGCCTATTCAACCATTTGCTGTTGGGTTGGAAGGTTATAATGAAGATTACAGATAATACGTTATAATCAATGTAGTAAGAGCCCAATTATGGGCTCTTACTTGGATGAATTAATTAGTGCTGATTTCCAGGCTTATTATGTTGAGCTCTTTTGTTAGACGATTAATAGATATGGTTTAATGCTTTAAGTCTGTTTAAAGCATCTGATTTAGAACTTACATTTAATTTTAGATAAACGTTCTGTAGGTGAAAATTAACCGTACTTGGGGTTACGAAAAGTTTTTTGGCAATGTCCTTGTACGTGGCCCCTTCACTTAAATAACCAATTATTTGATTCTCCCGTTGTGAAAGCATGGAATAACGCCTTTCCCTAAAAACGGAAATGATTTTGTTGGACACGTCGTTACTGAGGGCCGTACCTTCTTCTGCAATGGTATATAATGCAGCTAGCAACCTATCCGGTGTTACCGGTTTGGTCAAGTATCCATTAACACCAATTTTAAAAGCTTGTTTGATAAGTTCAAAATCGTTTTCAGCGCTCACTACAAGGACCTTGATATCAGGTTTCCTTTGTAAGATGCTACTTGTAAATCGCAGACCAGATTGGCCATTTACTGTAGTTTCTGTAATTAAAAGATTTAATGGAGAACTGTCTTCAACCATCATGGCCTCTCTTAGGGAGGAGGCATTGGCGACGAGAGTGTAATCCTCCATGTTTTCAAAAATGGTGTGGCACAGTTTTGCGGTACCAGGGTCATGGTCCAATACCATGACATGACTCGGGGTTTTCATGTTATGTAAGATTTGGGGTTATTATTCCATTTGGGTTTGGGCAACAAAGTCCTTCATCCCCAATTCATAGGGATGTATTTATGACTCTGAATGCAATAGCAGTTACTTCAATCCATTTGAAGTAGTACTAGAAGCAAGGAACATTGATTAAATCACCAATGTTGCGGTCTATTTTTTGATTGCACATTTCCTTGGAGCCAAGGAATCATTTTAGGTGGGCCGTAGCCATTTTTCTGAGTGTAGTTGTAGGTTAACATATAGTAGAAATTTCGGGGTTAATCTATTATATGTTTTGAAAATAGTAGAATTATTTGAGCTGTAATAAGATTTGTAAGTATTTTCGTCCA
>JBCBZA010000035.1:0-30485 GCA_039815575.1 Bacteroidota bacterium
CTATTATATATGAAATCTTTATTATTAAGTTTACCCTTATTGGCCGATGTCAGTAAGATTGCCAACGATGATTACGTTGGATTCACCTTCTTTGTGGGGTGTATGGCCATGATGGCCGCATCCGCTTTCTTTTTTCTTTCCATGAACAACTTTGATAGAAAGTGGAAGACCTCTATTCTGGTTTCAGGATTGATTACGTTTATTGCTGCCGTACACTATTGGTACATGCGCGATTACTGGGCTGGTGTAGGAGAATCCCCTACTTTTTTCCGCTATGTAGACTGGATCCTTACCGTTCCCTTAATGTGTGTTGAGTTTTATTTAATTCTCAAGGTTGCCGGTGCTAAGAAATCCTTGATGTGGAAACTCATTGTTCTTTCTGTAGTGATGTTGGTTACAGGTTATCTTGGAGAAGCCGTATACCGGGATCAAGCGCAGATTTGGGGTCTCATCTCCGGAATCGCTTATTTCATTATTGTTTATGAAATATGGTTTGGTAGCGCCAAAAAATTGGCAGAGGCCGCTGGTGGTTCCATATTAACAGCACACAAAACACTATGTTGGTTCGTATTAGTGGGATGGGCTATTTATCCCATTGGATACATGGCAGGAACTCCAGGATGGTATGATGGCATTTTTGGTGGATTGGCCATGGACGTTATTTACAACATAGGTGACGCCATTAATAAAATTGGTTTCGGTTTGGTCGTTTACGGAGCAGCCGTTGCCTCACAATCAGCTACGTCTGATTCGTAGTTATTTTTAGTTGGTTACTGAAAAGCCTCTGTTGAATCAATAGAGGCTTTTCTTTTTAGCCATAATTGGTATTTAACATTTTGACCAATACCTCATAAACACTAGGAAGTTCACGGTTCAGTTCCCGCGGAGTTTCAAAAAAATGTTCCAACAACACTGAAAAAAATTCAAAAGGATTGGTAGCAGCATAATCCCTCAAGTATTTTATGACAATTTCCTCCTTTTGAAACTGCAGTAATTTTCTAAAACCCCACTGAAAACGCAAAGCTTCCCACGAAGTCCTTCCTGAGGTCTCAAAATAAAGGGCGTGGCCAAACTCATGTATGGCTAAATTTAGGTTGTCCCCTTCAATTTCAAATCCTTTCTTAAGACGATCAGACGCAAAAACAAGTAATTTTAAACCTGCATTGTATTCCCCTACATGATGTTTTTTGTTAATGGTGGAATAGTAGTTGGAAGGATAAACAATTATTTTATGGATGGACCTAATATATTTGTGATTTCGCATCCCTAGTGTAAGCAAAACCCCCGCTCCACCGATCAACAATTTCAATTCATGCTTATCAATAAATTTTCCATGAAAGATAAAGTGTTTTTTTGCCACGAACCAAGCAACGCGCTTAAAGAATTTCTCTTGTTCATAAACCGGCAATTCCTTAATAAAAGGAATGTGCTGCTCAAGTAAAAGCCTTTCTTTTCCAATTACGGGTTTAGGTCTTTTGAATGGATTCAATTCATAAAGTCCAACGGCATAATAGATAATGTAAAAGAGATAACTAGCGATAAAGAACAGGCAGCAAAAAGCAAATAGGTCAACTCCTGTAACCAGTAACATAATCTCTGTTTAATTTTTATCGTAAGGCCTTTTAATGAGGCAATTAAGACTGTTTTATATTGGTCATGCGGCCTCGCTTTTAATAATTATTGGAAGGTCTTGGCCCTACATGCGCTCAGGAACCTCAATACCCAATAGTTTAAAGGCATCCTCAATGACCTCCCCCACCTTTTTGGAAAGCAGCACCCTAAAAGTACGTTTGCCCTTATTGGTTTCCCCTAAAATGGAAACTTGCTGATAGAATGAATTAAATTCCTTAACCAAATCATAGGTGTAATTCGCAATTAAGGCCGGACTATAGTTATCTGCGGCCTCCTGTATTTTTTCAGGAAACAATTGTATTTGTTTCAACAACTCTTTTTCTTTTGGATGTAAATTAAATCTCAGATTAAGGGCTGTTGAGGGTAAATTTAAATCTGCCTTTCTCAAAATGGATTGAATTCTAGCGTAGGTATACTGAATAAAGGGTCCTGTATTTCCCTGGAAATCCACCGACTCTTCGGGATTGAACAAAATTCGTTTCTTAGGGTCTACCTTTAAGATATAATATTTAAGCGCTCCTAGCCCAATAGTTCGATACAGTACCTTTTTCTCGTCATCAGAATACCCATCCAGTTTTCCCAATTCTTGGGAGATTCCTGCAGCGGTATCTTCCATACTCTGGATAAGATCGTCGGCGTCCACCACAGTCCCTTCCCTACTTTTCATCTTGCCAGAAGGTAAATCCACCATCCCATAGCTAAGATGGTACAGCTTTTCAGCCCATGCATAGCCAAGTTTTTTTAGAATCAAAAAGAGCACCTTAAAATGATAATCCTGTTCGTTACCCACGGTATATGCCATGCCATTAATATCTGGAAAGTCACTTACACGTTGAATGGCCGTACCTATGTCTTGGGTCATATAAACAGCAGTGCCGTCGGAGCGGAGCACAATTTTTTCGTCCAAGCCCTCATCAGTTAGGTCAATCCATACACTTCCGTCTTCTTTTTTAAAGAAAACCCCCTTTTCCAAACCGTTTTTCACAACATCCCGGCCTAATAAATAGGTGTTACTTTCGTAATATAATTTATCAAAATCCACACCTAAATTCTTGTAGGTCGCATCAAAGCCATCGTATACCCAACCATTCATTTTTTTCCAAAGGGCCACTACCTCCTTATCACCGGATTCCCATTTACGTAGCATCTCTTGGGCTTCCATTAGAATTGGCGCTTCTTTTTCGGCTATCTCCTTTTCTTTTCCTTCAGCAACCAATTGTGCAATTTCGGTCTTATAGGTTTTGTCAAACTCCACGTAATACTTTCCTACCAAATGATCGCTTTTTAAACCCGAAGACTCCGGGGTCTCCCCATTTCCAAATTTTTGCCAGGCCAACATACTTTTACAAATGTGTATACCGCGGTCATTGATAATTTGGGTCTTGTACACCTTATGGCCTGCCGCCTTTAAAATTTCCGCAACGGAATACCCCAACAAATTGTTTCGAATATGTCCCAAGTGCAAGGGTTTATTGGTGTTGGGCGATGAGTACTCCACCATTATTGCATCTTTGGAGTTTGAGGATTGATAGCCAAAATGTTCCCTGTGTAAAATAGCACTGAAGAAATCCAAATAGAACGTATCCGCCACCACTAAATTCAAAAACCCCTTGACTACGTTGAACTTGGCTATTTCCGGAACATTATCCTGTAAATATTCGCCAATTTGAACACCAATTTGTGCCGGATTTCCCTTTACCCATCGCAGCATTGGAAAAACAACAACCGTAACGTCCCCTTCAAAATCTTTTCGGGTAGGCTGAAACTCTACTGAGGGTAGGTCAACCTTAAAAATTGATTGTGCCGCTTCTTTAACCTGCTGTTCTAAGATGTGTAGTAGCTCCATTGTATGCCATTTCAGCCTGCAAAACTACATTTTTTATAGGGTTTTAGCGAAGTTTTAAGAAGTAACCGAAATTGAATCAGTAATTTTAAAAATGCTGTTGAACGTTTCGTATTCGAATAAAAAAACTACGGAAAAAATTGATGCCGAAGTCGGCAAGCCCTTTACCCTTAAAGAACGTTGGGCCATGGGCGGTATAGGTTCCCCAAAACTTGAAGTGACGGACGCCAGTGTTGAAATTCGCAACTTATTGATTTTGGACAATAATGCCGATTGCTGTAATATAGAAATGCGTCCAAATGGAATCATCGTTGGTTTTCTTTCCTTGCTAGAATCTTATGCCTTGGTTATTCCCTATTATAAATTGACCCTTTACAAAGGGGACTTCGCCGTATATTCCATTTATAGGGACAACTACTTTCTTAAAGTGAAATCGGATACCAAGGCCATCCAAAAATTCTTCAAAAAAGTATTGGGTTATAAAGCGGATAATGCCCCAACCAATATTGAGGACTTATGATTTTAGAGGTAGGAGTCAAGAATCTAGAACCTAGACTAAGTAACCGGGAGAAGTCCAAAAGCGCAGCGGTCTTGTATCTAATATCTAATGTCTTTTAAAAATGAGAATCCTACTCACTGGTGCCAATGGATATATTGGGATGCGCGTGCTTCCCCGACTTTTGGAATTGGGGCATCAGGTGGTTTGTGCTGTTCGTGATGGGAATCGCCTATCCATCGACCCACAGACCAGAGAAAAAGTGGACATCATTGAAGTAGATTTTCTGGACGAATTCCGGTCAGGAATTATCCCCAAAGACATTGACGCGGCCTACTACCTCATCCACTCCATGACAGGCTCGACCACGGATTTTGACGAAAAGGAGGCCAAGGCAGCCACAAATTTCAATCACTATCTTTCCGAAACTTCTTGTGAACAGGTCATTTACCTAAGTGGTATTGTCAATGAGGAAAAGCTTTCCAAACACCTTTCTTCCCGAAAAAATGTGGAAGAAATCCTCTATCAGGGAAATTTTAAACTTACTGTACTTCGCGCAGGCATTATAGTAGGTTCTGGTAGTTCTTCATTTGAAATCATCCGCGATCTCTGCGAGAAGCTTCCCGTAATGATTACGCCAAAATGGGTATTGACCAAAAGTCAACCCATCGCCATTCGTGACGTTATTAAATTCTTGATTGGCGTCCTAGGCCACACAAAAACCTATAATACATCCTTTGACATTGGCGGTCCCGATATTTTGACCTATAAAGAGATGCTGCACCAATATGCCAAGGTGAGGGGATTTAAAAACTGGATTTTTACCGTTCCTGTGATGACCCCGAAATTATCTTCCTATTGGCTCTACTTTGTTACCTCAACCTCTTATAAATTGGCCATTAATCTGGTGGACAGTATGAAAATGGAAGTCGTGGCCCGCAACAATCATTTACAGCGCCTACTGGGTATTGAAACGCACTCCTATCAAGAAGCCATATCCATGGCTTTCAAAAAAATAGAACAAAATCTGGTCATCAGCAGTTGGAAGGACAGCATTGCCAGTGGTCAAGTACAGGAGGACCTGGAGAAATACATCCAAGTGCCAAAATATGGTGTCCTAAAAGATGTCCAAAAAGTGACGGTTGGGGACGAAGAAAAAACCTTGGAAAATATCTGGCGTATAGGTGGGGAAACCGGTTGGTATTATGGTAGCTGGTTATGGAAAATACGTGGCTTTCTGGACAAGCTTAATGGCGGACCTGGACTGCGACGTGGGCGTACCCATCCCGATAAAATTTTTCCTGGGGATGCATTGGACTTTTGGCGGGTGCTATTGGCAGACAAGAAAGGAAAACGCCTCTTGCTATTTGCCGAAATGCGACTCCCCGGGGAGGCTTGGTTAGAATTTAAAATCGACGACCAAAAAGTGCTGCACCAAGTCGCTACCTTTAGGCCTAAAGGACTAAAAGGGCGCCTATATTGGTATAGTGTTCTGCCATTTCACTATTTCATATTTGGAGGTATGATCCGGAACATCTCCCAAGTATAAACCCTTGATGATACAAAAGGTGGAATTATTCGTCAACCAAGCAACCTTTTGTAATAAAAAAAGGTCTTTAAAAATGAGTCTTCAATCAAAACACATGAAAATTACATTGCTTTTCCTGTTTGTGCTGCTAGGTGGTCAAATTATGGCTCAGACCTATACTTCCCAACTGTTGGATGCCAAGACCAAAAAAGGAATTCCCTACGCCACCATTCAATATGGAGAAAATCAGGGTGTTATTACCAACGATGAAGGTAGGTTCGCCTTTACACTGGAACAACACACGCAATTACTGGATTCCGTGTATGTTTCTTCCATGGGATATGAAAAGATTGGCTTTACCCTGGAACAGCTGCAAGATTCTGTCATTACCATGAGCCCAAAAGCCATAAAATTAAGCGGTGTCTATTTGTTTGACGAAGAATTGGATGTGGACGAGATTATAGCACGAATGAAGGAACGCTTACCTCAAAATAAAAATAACGAACCCCTAAAACAACGCTATTTCCTTAGACAGTCTGTATTTGGTAATATACAGAAAGTGGATTTAGGATTTGAGAAATCCTCCATAGAAGAATTGGACAAGGAATTGATTGATAGCATAGCCATGGCTATTCCCCGTAATTCTTACCATTATACAGAAGCTTTGGGAGATTTCTATAAAACCAATACAAAATACAAGGTAAACGTTCTTAAAGCCGCGGAACTCTATGATAAAAAAGATGTTGGCTCTTTTGAGGAATTGGGCAAACGTATGGAGACCATGTTCAAGAAGAACATAAAACCAGATTCCTACCTTAAGATTAAATCTGGAATTTTTAGCCAAAAGGTTCAGGTGGAAGAAGTGATGGAGGAAATGGAAGCTGATGAAGCTACAGCTGAAAATGCCGAGGCCTTGGAAAAGGAAATACAACGGGATACCATTTCAGGGGTAGTGGACGGACAAAAACACATTTTTGATGAACTTTTACAGGAAGTCTTTTACCAAGAAGACAGTAAATTGGATCTTATTAAAAAGACCAGAAAGTACGAATTTGAACTCGTAGGCTACGCCGATATTGAAAATACAGGCGTTTATGTTATTGACTTTAACCCAAGGGGTGGTGCTGACTTTAAAGGTCGGGTCTATATAAATATTGAGGATTACGCGGTCATGCGGATTGATTTTGAAAATTTAAAGAACATAAAGAACTTTAGATTGCTCGGTATTTTTTACCGGGAAACTCTGTACAAGGGCAGTATGCAATTCACTCAACTTTCCAATGGTAAGTATGACCTCAAGTTTGTCGACTTTAATTTTGGGCGCTGGTTTCGCTTGGACCGTCCTTTGGACGTGATTGAAAAAAATAAAAACGTAAAGGGTCGTCGCAAACAAAATGAACTTCGTTTGAATATTGATTTTAGAATGACCAACACCAATAAATGGGAATTGGTGGTCTTTGAAAACACCCTCATTAACCAAAGCCAATTTGATACGTTTAAGGAGGACAATAGCGTAAAAGCTACCTATATGCCTACATATAATCCAGAATTTTGGAAGGGTTATACTATTATGGAACCCAACCAGGCCATTCGAGAATTTACGGTTAGGGAGGAATAATCAAATTTTAGGCAAAAACACCTCCGCCATCATACATCGGGCGGACCCCCCGCCACAGGTCTCAATGGTATCCAAAGGACTATTGATAATAGGGCAATGTTTTTCTATCGCCTTAATTTGGTCTTCCCGTAGACTTTCAAATGCCTGTGAACTCATTACCATAAAGCGTTGATCATCTTTGCCATATACTTGAAGCATATTTCCAGCAAAAGCATGCATTTGGGCTTCGGTAATGGGAATAACTTCCTTACCATCTTTTTTTAAGTGCTCCACCACAATTTTTCGCTCCTTTTTATCATCAATTGAGTCCAAACAAATGACGACAAAGGTTTCGGCCATGGCCATCATCACGTTGGTATGATAAATGGGCTTTCTCTCACCATTTACAGTCTGGTTGGCTGTAAAAATCACAGGGAAACAATCAAAGTCTTCACAAAACTCTATAAACAAATCTTCATGGGCACGTTCAGAAAGTGCACAATAGGCCTTTTGATTCACTCGGTCTTTTAAGATACTACCTGTGCCTTCTAAAAAGACACCTTCTTCCTCAGCAGCAGTATAGTCCACAATGGTAGTGATTTGGAAACCATGGCTTTCAAGAATGTCAAATATATCGTCTCTCCGTTCCTTCCTTCGGTTCTTGGCAAACATGGGATAGACGGCCACTGTTCCACTACTATGAAAGGAAACCCAGTTATTTGGGAATATGGAATCCGGGGTATCTTTCTCTTTGTTATCGTCTACCACAATCACATCGACACCATGACTTCGAAGTGTTTCCACAAATTGGTCAAACTCTTTTTGCGCCTTACTGTTGATTTCCGCATTTGCAATGGAAATGTCTTCTTGAAAATAATTGTTCACCGCGGTTTGCTCGTTCTTTCTAAACGCTACAGGGCGAATCATGAGTATGGTATTGGTAATTTGCATTGGCTTAAAAAAAATCATCCAAAAGTAGCAAATCCAAATCCCATTTTGTAACAAAAAAATAGCATGGGTATCTTTATACCATATGTACCGAAAATACCTTGGCAAATACAATGACCTGCTTCTTTTTTTACTATTGATGCCGGTCATCAACACTATTAATTATCACCTTACCTATGCGCGAATTCGATGGGATTGGTATACCTACACCACTTATTTTATAGACTTGGCCCAGGGGTATGTCGCCTGGTGGCTGGCACGTATGGTCATTGTCTGGTTGGACAGGAAAATACCCTATGAGAATGCCATGGCAAAACGCATATTTATACAGATTTTTTTGACCAATCTTGTCATTCAGGCGTATCTCATTTTTATTACCGAATTGGTGAACCTTCTATTTGGCGATGGTCCTTTGCCCATAAAATTCTACACCTATAATTTATTCATCTTTTTTATTTGGGTCCTTGTGGTCAATGGAATCTATATCGGATACTACTTTCACAGCCAATGGCATACGGTAAAAAACTTACGTGAAAGCGATAAAAATCTAAGATCTAATGGATTTGAAGTGGTCTTGGGTAACTCCACCCATAACGTCCACTTTGAAGAAATTATTGGATTTTACATTGACGATAAGACTTCTTATTTACTGACCAATGACCGGCGACGTTTTATCATTGATAGCTCCTTAAATAAAATAGGTCCAAAACTGCCTGAAGAGCTCTTCTTTAGATTGAATAGAAAGTATATCGTTCACAGGCATTGGATTCTTGGGTATAAAAAGGAAGTCAATGGAAAACTTATCGTTGACTTCAAAAAAGGGATTCCCTTTGAAAACAATCAAATGGTAAGCAGAACCACGGCACCTGAATTTAAAAAATGGTTTAGTGCAACAGCTTATCGGGCTTAAAGTGTAAGAGCCCACATTTTATCCCCAAAAACGATACACTTCGTCATTTTCGGCCTTAATCAACCCTGCTTTTACCCTCTTCCCAAAAGATATTTGGGGAAAGTTATCAATCATGAAAAAAACAGTTATTACAATGGTGATGATGATGATGGTCATCTCATCCCTGGCACAACCTTCAAACTTCCCTTTGGAAAAACAAGAGGCCGTTAAGGCCGTCTTTAAAAAATATTTAGATATGGGTTTTCCTGGCTTAGCATTAACCGTGTATAACCAAGAAACCGGTTTCTGGTCGTATGCAGCGGGAATGTCCAATCTGGAAAAGGACATACCCCTTACTCCCGAGCACCTTTTTTACCTGCAAAGTGTGAGCAAGACGTATATGGCCGTTGTCATCCTACAATTATATGAAAAAGGAAAACTTAAACTAGACGACCCAATAGTAGATTATTTGGACTATGACTGGTTAGCTTCCATCCAAGGATCCGAAAAGATTACCATTAAAATGCTTTTAAACCACACCTCAGGATTGCCAGAATACACCACAGATCCTATTTTGGTTTCAAAGATTATACAGGAACCAAAAAAGGTATGGAGCGTAACCGATTTATTATCCCATATTCAAGGGAAAACCCTTGATTCCGAACCTGGAAGTAAATACGCTTACCGCAATACCAATTATGAAGTCCTTTCTTTGATTGCAGATAAAATAACCGGGGATCATGTGGCTTATATGGAAAAATCAATTTTCAAGAAGCTCAAATTGAATGCTACGGTATACCTTAACAAAGATAACCTCAATACCAATTTAAATATTACCGATGCGTATTGGGATGTGCTGCTAGAAGGGATTCCTGTGAACATATCCACATTGCAACGCGCCAATGTATCTTCCATGAAAGGAGACGATGGTATGGTTGCTTCTACCAAAGATGCTGTACTCTTTTTAAAAGGACTGGTATCAGGAAAATTATTAAAACCCAAGACCCTTGAACTTATGCAAGAATTTGTACTTAATGATAAAGGTGAGAAGCGATATGGTTTGGGTATTCAGTACTATGACCTGGACGTTACCTATGCCCTCGGGCATTCTGGAGGTGGGATAGGCGCTGGGTGCTTACTGCTTTATTTGCCCGAGTTGGATTCCTTGGTTTTCATGGCCACCAATTTCAATACCTTGATGGACTCCCCTATTCTCGAAAAAGCAGAAAATCTGCAGTTGGATGTATTGAAAGCATTGTTTATGTAACCCTATTCCCTAATTAACGGCAATGTACTACAACGAAGAAGTCCCTCTTGCTTTGCAATTTCGGCATAGGGGATTTCTTCTACCGTAAAACCATGTTGTGTTAACCAATGGTTTAATCGGGTAAAACTTTGTTCAGAAACGATAACCTCCGGTGAAATGGAAAATACATTGCTGTACATCTGATACATCTCATCCGCCGTAATTTCAAAGACGTTCTCTTTGCCAAAAAAATCAACCAGCCATTGGTATTCCTCCTCTATCAAAAATCCATTTTTATGGATAATGGCCTTATCAGTGCCGACGGGCTGAAAACAGCAGTCGAGGTGCAGGGCATTTCCCTTGGCATTGGTATTTGATTTTCTAAGTTCAAAAGCCTTGACTTTTTTGTTGGGGAATTGGTTCCTTAAAAACTCCACCGCTTCCCAATTCGTGCGTGCCGTTATATAATCGGGGTAATCACTAGCGGTATAAGTACCAACAAATACATAGTCATGCCATGGCATCACATCTCCCCCTTCTACATGGACCTCTTCCGGTGGACGAACAATCTTTTTAGGGTCCATTTGTTCCAAAACATGCTGAATGGCCTCAAATTCCCGCTCTCTATTTGGTAAAATATTGGAGTGAAAAAGCTTATCCTCAATAACAAAAGCAATATCCCTAGAAAAAATCTGATTGCAATCTTTAATGATATCAGGACGAAACACCTTCACCCCATATTTTTCAAAGACTGCCGCAAACGAACTCATTTCCAAAACCATATCCTCTTCTACTGGATAGGTGCCCGCAAGAATATGTTCCAATGATTTGGGATCGTATGCTTCTTCTGGTCGAGGTGTTGGACCACAACTTTCTGCTGTTCCTAAAACTACCGCTTTCAAAGGAGCCGTTTCATCGACCACATTCAAGTTCAACATCTAAAAAAATTTTGCGCAAATATAAAAAAGTCCATTCCCAACCCGGTTGAAAATGGACCGTATTCAAAGGAATACAATAGCCTTTAGCGTTTTGATAGATCCACGAAAGGTCTGTGGTTCTCTCCGATATAAATTTGACGAGGTCTCCCAATAGGTTCCTTGCGCAAACGCATCTCACGCCACTGGGCGATCCATCCCGGTAATCTTCCCAAAGCAAACATCACAGTAAACATATCAACCGGGATTCCCATGGCCCTGTAAATGATGCCTGAATAGAAATCTACATTAGGATATAATTTTCTATCTACAAAGTATTGGTCCTCCAGGGCTTCTTTTTCCAGCCCCTTGGCAATATCTAAAATAGGGTCATCGATTCCAAGATTCCCTAATACCTCATCTGCCGCCTTTTTAATGATTTTAGCACGGGGATCGAAGTTTTTATAGACCCTATGCCCAAAGCCCATAAGCCTAAAAGGGTCACTCTTGTCCTTGGCTTTGGCCATATACTTTTTAGTATCACCGCCGTCTGCCTTAATCGCTTCAAGCATTTCCAACACCGCCTGATTCGCCCCCCCATGTAGTGGTCCCCATAGGGCAGATACCCCAGCCGCAAGGGACACAAAAAGCCCCGCATGGGAAGAACCTGTTATCCTAACTGTTGAAGTGGAACAATTTTGTTCATGATCGGCATGAAGTATTAAAAGTTTATCTAAAGCATCTATAACTACTGGATCTTTAACATAATCCTTATTCGGCTTCTTAAACATCATTTTATGGACGTTTTCAACAAAACCTAGGCTACCATCCCCATAATCCAAAGGCAAACCCATCTTCTTTCGCATGGTCCAAGCCACCAAAACGGGGAATTTACCCAAAATGCGCACAATAGAATTGTACATGGCTTCCTCAGAGGAAACATCAACGGTAGAGGGATTGAACGCCACTAAGGCACTGGTCAGTGATGAAAGTACACCCATTGGATGGGCCGATTTTGGAAAACCATCCAAAATCTTTTTCATTTCCTCGTCAACCTGTGATTCTTCCGTAATATCATCATAGAACTTCTCCAGTTGCACCTTATTGGGCAACTCCCCAAAGATGAGCAAATAAGCCACTTCCAAAAAATCAGCCTTCTCTGCCAATTCCTCAATAGAATATCCGCGATATCTTAAGATTCCTTTCTCACCATCCAAAAAAGTAATGGCACTCTCACAGGAACCTGTGTTCTTATATCCTGGGTCGATGGTAACCATCCCAGTAGTGCCACGTAAGGTTTTTATATCGATTGCCAGTTCATCTTCGGTTCCCTTAATAACGGGAAATTCGAATTTTTTTCCTTCAAATTCTATTGTCGCGGTTCTTGACATTTATATGTGTTTATTTGTAGTTGAAAAGACTATAAATTTACGAAAAAGACAAGGGTTTAACAATTTAAACCTTCTAATTTGAACTATTCTTAACAGAAATGGAAGAAGTTAAAAAAAAGTACAACTAATAGAGTTGTTCGTAATAGGCGTCCACTGATTTTTTCCAAGTAAAACGCTTGCGTTTTGCAGCATCCTGGATTTTTTTCCAAGCAGCCTCGTCATTCTGAAATACGTCTAAAGCCACATCAAATGCTTTGAGCATATTCTGAATCTTCTTATCATAGGTCTTTCCATCAAAAGCAAAACCTGTTTTTAAATGCTCCACCGTATCAATGAGACCACCGGTATGATGAACGAGACAAGGATTACCGTTACGCATGGATAACATTTGACTGATACCACAGGGTTCAAATAGACTGGGCATAAAATAAAGATCGGATTCCAGGTACATGGAGTCGATTAAACTCTCGGACTGCCCGTTGGTAAATATGAAATTTTTATTCTCGTAACTTATTTTTCTGAATAGTTCTTCATACTCAGGAGCGCCCGTACCCAGGAGCATAAATATGCCCTGGACCTTTTCAATTTTTTTTAAGATTTGGACAAAAGCCTCTGGAGATCTCTTAAAGAAATAAAACTTCTGTTCGGTTAGACGGGCGACGCTGGAAACAATGAATTTGGGTCTATTACCAACATATTTCATTATTTTCTCGCCGGTATGTGCCAGGAAATCGGCTTTGTATTTTTTATCCTCATCTTGTAACCACCTAAACAAGGCCTTAACGGTATTTCTATAAATTTCCCCTTTCGCCTCTGCATTAATGCCCTTGTAATTACATCCGTTGAGAATTCCAAAAAGTCTTCCTTCTTTATCAGCCTGCTTTAAATCATCTTCAAGGCCTTCTCCGCCAATAAACTCTGGTGGGGAACTTGGTAGCATGACATCTTTTTTATAAGATGGGGAAACGGTATGGACAGCATCGGATAATCGAATGCCAACAGCCATAAGATTGATACAATCCTGATAGCGATAATCCATTAACTTTTGGTAGTCAATGGTCACCCCGGGAAACCAGTTCTGAATGGAGGCATAATTATCCGTAAATGGACGTATCCCTTGGATAGCCAGGTTATGGATACTGTAAACGAACCGAATTTTTTTAAGGTTTTTGTAAGCGGGATGATAATCCCTTAAAAACAATAAAAGGCTGGAATGCCAATCATGAAGGTGCACCACATCCAATACACCAAATGCTCCTTGCTTAATGGCCTCAGCCACCGCCGTACAAAAAATGACATATTTAATAAAGTCCGTAAAAAAAGGCTCCTCCGGGTCATCATGGTAGATATGGGCTATACTCCCAGCTTCTATCTCAGGGTGGTGGATGACGTAGTGCTTAATATTTTTAATCTTTTTCTTACCATCTACCTCATAGAGTTCCACGGTATAGTCAGTACCCCTTAGACCAAATTTAAGCGTGGTAACAAATGTTCCGTTTTGGTGCAACCGGCCGTAGGAAGGGACCACCACATGTGTTTTATCCCCGCGCTCCGAAATCTGTCTGGGAACATCCCTCACAACATCACCCATACCACCAGCTTTGCAATGGGGGATTGCATCATTCTCAGCCGCCGCAAAAAGAAAATTTTTCATAGCGTCGTTAAAACTTGAAGTTCGTTGTTACTTTCCAAGGTACATTATATTGGCCGCAAAAAAAAGCCTTTCTTGAAGAAGAAAGGCTTTTATAATACTAAGCTATCCTTATGGCTTAACCTTAAATGCTTTATCCTTTGGATAATAGGCAACATCGCCCAGCTCTTCTTCAATTCTAAGCAATTGATTGTATTTGGCCATACGGTCACTTCTAGAGGCTGAACCAGTTTTTATTTGTCCCGTGTTCAATGCCACTGCCAAATCAGCAATAGTATTGTCCTCTGTTTCTCCAGACCTATGGCTCATTACGGAGGTGTACCCCGCGTTTTTGGCCATGTTTACAGCTGCAATGGTTTCCGTTAAACTACCTATTTGATTGACCTTGATAAGGATAGAATTTCCAATGCCGTTTTCAATACCTCTTGACAAACGTTCCACATTGGTCACGAAAAGGTCATCCCCAACGAGTTGCACCTTATCCCCTACTTTATCCGTCAATAATTTCCAACCGTCCCAGTCGTTCTCATCCATTCCATCTTCAACGGAAATGATTGGATATTTTTCACAAAGCTCGGCTAGATATGTTGCTTGCTCCTCAGAGGTTCTAATGGCTCCTTTATCCCCTTCAAATTTGGTGTAATCATATTTCCCATCCACGAAAAATTCCGCTGAGGCACAATCCAATGCGATCATTACCTCATCCCCAAACTTATAACCAGCGTTTTCAACTGCTTTGGCAATGGTCTCAATGGCATCTTCCGTACCATCCAAAGTTGGGGCAAAACCGCCTTCATCACCAACGGCCGTGCTCAACCCTCGATCATGTAATACCTTTTTAAGGTTGTGGAAAATCTCGGTTCCCATTTGCATGGCATGGCTAAAGTCTTTTGCTTTGACCGGCATTACCATGAATTCTTGAAAAGCAATCGGCGCATCAGAGTGTGAACCTCCATTGATAATATTCATCATAGGTACCGGTAAGGTGTTTGCACTTACGCCTCCTACATATCGATATAGAGGCATTGCCAGTTCTTCGGCCGCAGCTTTGGCAACGGCCAATGAAACACCAAGTATGGCATTAGCGCCCAATTTTGACTTATTTGGGGTTCCATCCAACGTTATCATTTTATGATCGATATAATTCTGCTCAAATACCGAAGTACCGACCAATTCTTCAGCTATAATTGTGTTTACGTTGTTGACTGCTTTGCCAACCCCTTTTCCCATAAAAGAGTTACCACCATCCCGCAATTCCACTGCTTCATGCTCGCCAGTTGAAGCACCTGAGGGTACCGCTGCGCGACCTAACATTCCATTTTCAGTTACTACATCGACTTCAACGGTTGGGTTACCGCGCGAGTCCAAAATTTGTCTTGCATGGATATTGATGATAATGCTCATAGTGTTCTTTTTAAAGATTGAAATTTATTGGCACGAAAATACAAAAGCCCTGTATTTATGAGGCATGATAACCGTCATAAAATCATGATGATAGGCAAGGAAAGCAAACTATAACGTTTTAGTTCTGGCTTGCCCGTATGGCATCAAAAAATTGATCAAAAAGATATTCTGCATCGTGGGGACCTGGACTTGCTTCTGGATGGTATTGTACGGAAAAAACGTTCTTGTATTTCATTTTGATTCCGGCCACCGTGCCATCGTTTAAATGGGTATGGGTGATTTCTAAATCTTGATTGGCCTCGGTCTCCGCACGATTTACGGCAAAACCATGGTTTTGGGAGGTAATTTCACCCTTTCCGGTCATAAGGTTCAATATCGGATGGTTGATACCTCGATGGCCGTGGTGCATTTTATAGGTGGACACCCCATTAGCAAGAGCCAACACTTGGTGCCCCAAACAAATTCCAAACAATGGCTTGCTGGTCTTCAATATCTGTTTTGTCGTCTCTATCGATTCGGTAAGTGGCTCGGGGTCCCCAGGACCATTGGAGATGAAATAACCATCTGGACCAAATTGGGACATTTCTTCTTGACTAGCATTATATGGAAATACCTTGATGTAGGCGCCTCGCTTCGCCAGATTCCTTAAAATGTTCTTTTTAATACCAATGTCCAAAGCGGAAATTTTAAATTTCGCATCGTCTTCACCGAAATAATAGGGCTCCTTTGTCGAAACTTTTGAGGCCAGTTCCAATCCTTTCATACTTGGAACCTCTTTAAGCTCTTTTTTTAAGGCATCCAATTCATCCACTCGTGTAGAAATTACGGCATTCATTGCTCCATTGTCCCTAATGTAACTTACCAATGCCCTGGTATCCACATCTGAAATGGCTACTAGATTGTTATCATCCAAAAATTCCAAAAGGCTCTTATCCGCTGCGGGTCTAGAATATTCATAGCTGAAATTCTTTACGATCAAACCCGCAATCTTAATGGAATCAGATTCCACTTCATCGGAATTTGTTCCATAGTTTCCAATATGGGCATTTGTTGTCACCATGATCTGACCATAGTACGAAGGGTCAGTAAAAATTTCTTGATACCCGGTCATCCCTGTATTAAAACAAACCTCCCCAAATGCTGTTCCAGCTTTATCCCCTACTGCCTTTCCATAAAAAATGGTACCATCTTCCAATAGTACCAACGCCTTTTTCCGTTTTTGATATTTCATAGTTTACAAATCAAATTTCACAAAAGAACATAAAAAAAGGATACGCCTTTACGTATCCTTTTTTCTATTTTTCAATGAGTAATCAACATTTGTTTATTCCTCTGAATCATCCGCAACGGTTTCTACGATTTCGGCAACCGGAGCAGCCACTTCAGCAGATTTCCCTTTTCCTCTTCTACTTCTTCTGGTTGATTTCTTTTTGGGTTGTCCGGCGTTGTAGGTTTCATTGAAATCTACCAGCTCAATCATTGCCATATCCGCATTATCCCCTAAACGATTGCCTAGTTTTATGATTCTGGTATATCCCCCGGGTCGGTCTCCCACTTTTTCGGCAACAGTGGAGAATAACTCGGTAATCGCGTATTTGTTCCTAAGGTTCTTAAAAACTATACGACGATTGTGCATTCCAGCTTCGGTTGTTTGGTTATTCTCAGCCTTAGCCTTGGTAATCAATGGTTCAACAAATTGCTTTAAGGCCTTTGCTTTAGCAACCGTGGTATTGATTCTCTTATGCTCAATCAAGGAACACGCCATATTTGCCAACATAGCTTTTCTATGGGCCGCTGTTCTTCCTAAGTGATTGAATTTTTTTCCGTGTCTCATTTTGCTATTGTTATCATCTTGCTACCAAATCCGCCAAAAGCGGAGAGCAAAATATGATTATTAGTCTTTATCTAATTTGTATTTAGTCAAATCCATGCCAAATTGAAGTCCTTTGTTGATGACCAACTCTTCTAGTTCCGTCAACGATTTTTTTCCAAAGTTTCTGAACTTCATTAAGTCATTTTTGTTAAAAGCCACCAAATCGCCTAAAGTATCCACCTCCGCAGCTTTCAAACAGTTGAGCGCTCTTACGGATAGGTCCATATCCACCAACTTGGTCTTTAACAGTTGGCGCATATGCAGTGACTCCTCATCATAGGTTTCAGTTTGGGCAATCTCATCGGCCTCAAGGGTAATGCGCTCGTCCGAGAACAACATGAAGTGGTGAATCAAGACTTTTGCTGCTTCCGTCAATGCATCTTTTGGGTGAATGGAACCATCGCTCACGATTTCGAAAACTAGTTTCTCATAATCTGTCTTTTGTTCCACCCTGTAGTTCTCAATGCTATATTTTACATTTTTAATGGGAGTAAAAACAGAGTCAACAGCAATGGTACCTAGAGGGGCGTTGGATTTTTTATTTTCCTCGGCAGGTACATAGCCCCTTCCCTTTTCAATAATGACTTCCATATTAATGGAAACCTTGGCATCCATGTTACAGATGACCAAATCTGGATTTAACACTTGATAACCTGAAATGAATTTTTGAAAATCCCCAGCAGTCAATTGTTCCTTTCCACTTACAGAAATAGAAACGGTTTCACTCTCAACATCATCTATCTGCCTTTTAAAACGTACCTGTTTTAAATTCAATATCATTTCGGTAACATCCTCTACCACCCCGGGGATAACGGAGAATTCATGATCTACCCCATCTATCCTAACTGAAGTGATTGCAAAACCTTCCAATGAGGAAAGCAGTACCCTGCGTAATGCGTTACCTACGGTCAATCCATAGCCAGGTTCCAAGGGACGGAATTCAAATTTCCCTTCGAAATCTGTGGAATCGATCATTATTACTTTATCGGGCTTCTGAAAATTAAGTAATGCCATAATTGGATGAATGAGGTTTTATTTTGAGTATAACTCGACGATTAGTTGTTCCTTGATATTTTCAGGAATCTGTAGTCTTTCAGGAACGGTTACGAATGTCCCTTCTTTTTTATCGCTGTTCCAAGTAATCCATTCATAAACGCTACTATTATTGGTCAATGAATCATTAATTGCCTGAACCGATTTTGATTTTTCTCTTACCGCCACCACATCTCCAGCGCGCAGGGAGTAAGAGGGAATATTGACGATACCACCATTTACGGTAATGTGCCTGTGCGAAACCAACTGTCTTGCACCTCTTCGCGAAGGTGCAATTCCCATACGATAAACAACGTTATCCAAGCGGGATTCACAGAGTTGCAAAAGCACCTCACCGGTTACTCCATCGCGTCTTTTGGCTTCGCCAAACAAATTTCTGAATTGACGTTCCAAAATACCATAAGTGTACTTCGCTTTTTGCTTTTCCGCAAGCTGAATCGCGTATTCTGATTTTTTTCCTCGGCGACGGTTGTTTCCGTGCATACCTGGAGGGTAGTTCTTTTTCTCGAACGACTTGTCGTCCCCGAAAATCGCTTCGCCAAACTTCCTGGCGATTTTTGTTTTTGGTCCTGTATATCTTGCCATTTTCTAAATTTGTGAAAGTGCGATTATGAATTAAGGCTTATCCTTCGATAATCGTGATGCACTTTCAGGTGAAAATCCTTTTCAGGATTGTGGTTAATTAAACTCTTCTTCTTTTTGGAGGTCTACAACCATTATGTGGTAGTGGGGTTACATCTACAATTTCAGTTACCTCAATCCCTGAATTGTGAATTGTTCGAATCGCGGACTCCCTACCATTACCTGGCCCCTTTACGTATACTTTTACCTTTCTAAGACCTGCTTCATGAGCTACTTTAGAGCACTCCTCAGCTGCTACTTGGGCAGCGTAAGGTGTATTCTTCTTCGATCCACGGAAACCCATTTTTCCAGCGGACGACCAAGAGATGACATCCCCCTTTTTGTTGGTCAAAGAAATGATAATATTATTGAAAGATGCCGTAACATGGGCTTCCCCAGTCGCATCAACAACAACTTTTCTCTTTTTTGCAGTTTTGGTACTTGCTTTTGCCATTCTTTTAGTTTGCAGTTGTCAGTTTATAGTTGTTAGAATCCTAAACATTTCTATTTCAAGCAGATTCATCTAACAGCTAACTACTAATGACTAATTATTATTTGGTTGCCTTTTTCTTGTTGGCAACGGTTTTACGTTTTCCTTTTCTGGTCCTAGAATTATTCTTGGTTCGTTGGCCCCTAAGTGGTAATCCTGACCTATGACGGATTCCACGAAAGCATCCAATGTCCATCAAACGTTTGATATTCAATTGGGTCTCAGATCGCAATTCTCCTTCTATGGTATAATCCCCTACAGCTTCACGAATTTTACCGATTTGGTCATCGTTCCAATCAGAAACCTTAATGTCCTCATCAACACCGGCTTTTCCCAATATTTCCTGTGCACGACTTTTACCGATACCATAGATGTAGGTAAGTGCTATCGCACCTCTTTTTTGTTTTGGTATATCAACACCTGCAATTCTTGCCATAATTACCCTTGTCTTTGTTTAAATCTAGGATTCTTTTTGTTGATTACATACAGCCTGCCCTTTCTGCGAACAATCTTGCATTCTGCACTTCTCTTCTTAATTGATGCCCTAACTTTCATTTCTAAAGTTTCATCTGTTAATTGTCTTATTCCCTTTTTAAGTCAGATGGAATTCGCCCCTCAACATTTTTAATTAATATTAAAATTGTATCGGCTCATTTCTCAATATCTGTACGTAATTCTTGCTTTTGTCAAATCGTACGGACTCATTTCCAATTTCACCTTATCTCCTGGTAATAATTTAATGTAGTGCATACGCATCTTTCCAGAAATATGGGCCGTTACAATATGCCCATTTTCCAATTCTACACGAAACATGGCATTTGACAATGCTTCGATTATGCTTCCATCTTGTTCTATGGCCGGTTGTTTTGCCATCTTATGCTACTTTTCTGTTTTTTCCGGTTTTCATCAAACCGTCGTAATGTCTGTTCAACAAATAGGAATTCACCTGTTGTACCGTATCTATGGCCACTCCGACCATAATCAATAATGAGGTCCCTCCATAAAACAATGCCCATCCTGCCTGCACATCCATCAACTTAACGACCACCGCAGGTAATACGGCCAACAAGGCCAAAAATACCGAGCCGGGGAATGTAATCAAAGACATTATCTTATCTAAAAAATCTGCTGTTTCCTTACCGGGACGAATACCGGGAATAAATCCTCCACTTCGTTTTAAGTCATCTGCCATTTTATTGGTAGGCACGGTAATTGCTGTATAGAAATACGTGAAAATAATAATCAATACTGCAAAAAGCACATTGTACCATAATCCGAAAATATCGGCAAAGTTCACTTCCATCCACTGACCAAAGGCCGTATCATTCAAAGTGCTTCCAACCAATCCAGGAACGAACATAATAGCCTGGGCAAAAATGATAGGCATTACTCCCGAAGCGTTCAATTTCAATGGAATATACTGGCGAGAACCCATCACATTCTTCTCGTATCCTCCGGAGGCACTCCGTCTTGCATACTGCACTGGAATCTGGCGTACGGCCATAACCAACAGGACACTAGCTAGAATGACCAAGAACCAAATAATGACTTCGATAAGAATGAACATTAAACCCCCTGTGTTATTGGTAGTTCTTGAGATAAACTCTTGAACAAAAGACTGTGGCATGGTTGCAATGATTCCTATCATAATTAATAAGGAAATTCCATTGCCAATACCCTTATCTGTAATCTTCTCGCCCAACCACATGGCAAAAACACAACCGGTAACTAATATGATTACTGCCGGCACGATAAAGTCCAATCCCTTACCAAGGATAAAAGCACTGTCAGGAACACCCAAAGCACCCAATCCATAGAGATACGCAGGAGCTTGGACAATACAGATGGCAATGGTCAACCATCGCGTAATCTGATTTTTGGTTTTACGGCCGCTTTCACCTTCCTTATCCAATTTCTGCAGATAAGGAATGGCAATACTCATTAATTGCACCACAATGGACGCAGATATATAAGGCATAATGCCCAATGCAAATACCGAAGCATTGGCAAAAGCACCTCCAGTAAACGCATTCAAAATACCTAAAATACCTTGTTCGGTATTGGAGGTCAATTCGGCCAATTGAGTGGTATCAATACCTGGAAGGACCACTTGGGCGCCAAAACGATATACCAAGAGCAAACCAAGGGTAATCAAGATACGTTGTCTCAACTCCTCGATTTTCCAAATATTTGATATGGTCTCAATAAATTTCTTCATATTTCCGTTTTATAAACTTATTGCCTCACCACCGGCAGCCTCAATTGCTGCTTTTGCTGAAGCGCTAAATTTATGGGCAGATACCTTAAGTTTGGCTTTTAATTCGCCATTACCTAGAATCTTTACCAAATCATTTTTACCTGCCAATCTGTTCTCAACCAAATTGTCTAAAGTTACCTCCCCCTTAACAGCTTTGTTGTCTACCAGGGTTTGTAATTTGTCCAGATTTATAGGCTGATATTCTTTTCGGTTAATATTCTTGAATCCAAATTTGGGTACTCGTCGTTGCAAAGGCATCTGACCCCCTTCGAAACCGATTTTCTTTGAGTATCCAGACCTGGATTTGGCCCCTTTGTGCCCACGTGCAGCAGTCCCACCTTTGCCGGAACCTTGTCCTCTACCTAGGCGTTTGCCTTGTCTATGGGTTGAACCCTCTGCTGGTTTTAAATTGCTCAAATCCATGTTGTACCCTTTTTATGCCTCCTCAGTGGAAACCAAGTGTTTTACTTTATTGATCATTCCCAGGATGTTTGGCGTATCGTCATGCTCCACAACCTGACCTAATTTTCTAAGACCTAAAGCGGATAATGTCCTCTTTTGGTCTTGTGGCCTTTTAATGGCACTCTTTATCTGCTTCACTTTAATCTTCGCCATGCCTTTATCCTTTAAAAACTTTTTCTACGCTTATTCCACGCTGTTTGGCTACGGCATTTACATCACGCAATTGTAATAGCGCGTCAAACGTAGCCTTCACCACATTATGTGGATTTGAAGAACCCTGTGATTTTGAAAGTACGTCATGTACTCCCACAGATTCCAATACTGCCCGGACAGCTCCACCTGCAATTACTCCAGTACCTTGGGATGCTGGCTTAATAAAGACCTTTGCCCCACCGTACTTCCCTTTTTGCTCGTGCGGTAAGGTTCCTTTGCTTAATGGTATCCTTATCAGGTTCTTCTTCGCATCTTCAATAGCTTTGGCAATTGCCGTTGCAACTTCTTTGGATTTACCCAAACCATGTCCTACGACACCATTTTCATCACCAACTACAACAATTGCGGAGAATCCAAAAGCGCGGCCACCTTTGGTCACCTTGGTTACCCTTTGAACTCCAACTAGACGGTCCTTTAATTCTAAACCTCCTGGTTTTACCGTTTCTACGTTTTTATACTTCTGATACATATGATTTAGAATTTAAGTCCTGCTTCTCTTGCTCCTTCCGCCAGGGCTCTCACCCTACCATGGTATAAGTTTCCTCCCCTATCGAAGGCCACAGTCTCCACACCAGCTTTTTTGGCCTTTTCTGCAATAGCCTTTCCTACTGCGGTGGCGATCTCTGTTTTGGTGCCCTTTGCCTCTATTCCTTTATCCCTTGATGAAGCCGCTGCTATTGTCTTTCCAGCATTATCATCAATTAATTGGACGTAAATTTCTTTATTACTACGAAATACGGACAAACGTGGACGTGCTTCTGTACCAAAAGAAACCTTTCTAATCCTTCGTCGTATACGTAATTTCCTATCAGACTTTGATAATCCCATTTTTCTATCTATTACGCTGATTTACCTGCTTTTCTTCTAATTTGCTCTCCAACAAACTTGATACCTTTTCCTTTGTAAGGTTCCGGTTTTCTGAATGAACGGATTTTAGCGGCTACCGCACCGACCAACTGCTTATCAGGTGAAGTCAATTTTACAATTGGGTTCTTTCCTTTTTCAGAGATGGTTTCAATCTTAACCTCCGGAGCAATATTCATCACAATATTATGCGAGAAACCAAGTGCTAAATCCAGTTTCTGTCCTTGGTTACTGGCGCGATATCCTACCCCAACCAATTCCAATTCTTTGGTAAATCCTTTTGAAACACCCTCGACCATATTGTTCACTAAAGCCCGGTACAAACCGTGCTTGGCTTTGTCGCCTTTTGTCTCGGATTGTCTTGATACCGTCAAATTCCCTTCTTCCATTTTCATTTCGACACCATCGAACTCTTGGGTCAACTCTCCAAGTTTTCCTTTTACCGTAATCGCATTCTCATTGACCTCTACAGTCACTCCTTCTGGGATTGAGATTGGACTATTACCTATTCTTGACATCTCTTATTCGTTTTCTTTTTAATATACGTAGCACAATACTTCGCCACCTACATTTTCCTTTCCGGCCTGTTTGCTGGTCATTACACCATGGGAGGTGGAAACAATAGCTACACCCAAACCGTTCAATACTCGTGGCAGCTCTCCTGCATTCACATATTTTCTAAGACCGGGCTTACTTACACGCTGCAATTTTCGGATAACCGGCTCTTTGGTAAACTTATCATATTTCAATGCAATCTTAATATTGCCTTGAGCTCCTTCATCCTCAAACTTATAGCTTAAGATAAAGCCTTGGTCAAACAGGATTTTGGTCATCTCCCTTTTCAAGTTGGAAGCAGGAATGTTCACCACCCTGTGCCCAGCACGACTGGCATTTCTAATTCTTGTCAGATAATCTGAAATTGGATCTGTTAACATCTTCTGTCTTCTTTACTATTACCAGCTTGCTTTTGTTACCCCAGGAATTAACCCCTGGTTGGCCATTTCACGGAAGGTCACCCTTGAGATACCAAATGTTCTCATGTAACCCCTTGGTCTTCCCGTTAGCTTACATCTGTTTCGCATACGCACAGGTGAAGCGTTCTTTGGGAGTTTTTGTAATGCTTCGTAATCTCCTGCTTCTTTTAAAGCCTTCCTTTTCTCAGCATATTTGGCTACCATTTTTGCCCTTTTTCGTTCGCGGGCTTTCATCGATTCTTTGGCCATTTTAATTCTTTTTAAAGGGTAATCCCAATTCGCTCAACAATGATTTTGCTTCTTTATCCGTATCAGCAGAAGTCACAAATGTGATATCCATTCCATTGATTCGGTTGATTTTATCAATATTTATTTCTGGAAAGATAATTTGCTCCGTTACCCCTAAGTTGTAATTGCCACGACCGTCGAAACCTGTGGCCCTAACCCCTTGAAAATCCCTTACTCGAGGTAATGCAGAGGTAATTAATCTATCCAAAAATTCGTACATGCGTTCTCCACGTAAGGTCACCTTAGCTCCAATTGGCATTCCTTTTCGCAGTTTAAACGAGGCAACGTCTTTTTTGGACATGGTAGCAATGGCCTTTTGACCCGTAATCATGCTCAATTCATCTACGGCATGGTCAATCAGCTTTTTGTCAGCAACAGCGGCACCAACGCCACGGCTTACCACAATTTTTTCCAACTTGGGAACCTGCATTACGTTCTTGTACCCAAACTCTTCTGAAAGGGCTTTTACTACACGTTCCTTGTATTCCTGTTTTAGTCTTGGTATATAGCTCATGACTAGACTATTTCTCCTGTTTTCTTGGAAACTCTAACTTTCTTACCATCCTTCATGGTGTAACCTACTCGAACTGCCTCCCCATTCTCTATTAAAGAAAGGTTGGAAATGTGAATGGGAGCCTCCTTTTCAACAATACCTCCTTGAGGGTTCTGAGCACTGGGCTTCTCATGTTTCTTGACTATGTTTACCCCTTCAACAATCGCTTTGTTCTTTTCACGGTCAACCTGCATGACCTTGCCCTCCGACCCTTTGTGGTCTCCTGCAATAACGGTAACGGTATCTCCTGTTTTTATCTTCAACTTCATCTCAATCTCTATTTAAAGTACTTCAGGGGCCAACGATACAATCTTCATATGTTGCTTATCACGCAACTCCCTTGCCACTGGACCAAATACGCGAGTACCCCTCATCTCACCTGTAGGATTCAAAAGCACACATGCATTGTCATCAAATCTGATGTAGGATCCATCAGGTCTTCGAACCTCTTTCTTTGTGCGAACAACCACAGCGGTTGATACTGCACCCTTTTTTATAGTTCCATTAGGTGCCGCCTCCTTTACGGTTACTACAATTTTATCGCCTAAAGAAGCATACCTTCTTTTTGTTCCACCGAGTACGCGAATGGTCAGTACCTCTTTGGCACCTGTATTATCCGCAACTTTTAATCTTGATTCCTGCTGTACCATGATTATTTAGCTCTTTCAATGATTTCTACCAACCTCCAGCATTTTGTCTTGCTCAAAGGTCTTGTTTCCATAATACGTACGGTATCGCCTTCATTGCAATCGTTCTTCTCGTCATGGGCAACATACTTCTTGGTCTTCAAAACGAATTTACCGTACATAGGGTGTTTTACTCGTTTCACCTCAGAAACAACAATGGACTTCTCCATTTTGTTACTGGTAACGACCCCTATTCTTTCCTTTCTTAAATTTCTAACTGTTGTCTCTTCCATAAGGCACAATTCGTTATTCTTGTTCCCTTTTACTTAACTCTGTTGCCAATCTTGCGACCGTTCTTCTGGTCTTTCTTATGTGCATTGGATTTTCCAAAGGCGTCACAGCGTGGGCCATTTTCAAATCTGCATGTTCTTTTTTCAATTCGGCCAATTTTTGCTGAAGCTCTTCAACCGATAATTCTTTAATTTCTGCTTGTTTCATCATGTATCAGTTTATCCGGCGTAATCCCTGGCCACTATAAATTTTGTTTTTACCGGTAACTTCTGAGCGGCCAAACGTAATGCTTCCTTAGCAATATCGTGCGGTACACCACCAACTTCAAACATTATTCTACCCGGTTTCACTACGGCCACCCAGTATTCCGGTGCACCTTTACCTTTACCCATACGTACCTCTAAGGGTTTTTTGGTAATGGGTTTGTCCGGGAAAATTTTAATCCACAACTGCCCCTGCCTTTTCATGTAACGTGTAGCGGCAATACGGGCCGCTTCAATCTGGCGGGAGGTAATAAAGTGGGAATCCAAGGATTTGATACCGAACATTCCATTGGAAAGTTGGTGACCTCGTTGGGAATTCCCCTTCATCCTACCCTTCTGGGCCTTTCTAAATTTTGTTCTTTTCGGCTGTAACATCTTACCTGCGCTTTAAACTCAATTATTTTCTTCTGCGTTGTCTTTTGCCGCCATCTTGCTTTCCGCCTTTGGAACCTCCTTTTGAAAGCCCTACCAATGGGGAAAGCTCACGCTTACCATAGACTTCACCCTTCATAATCCATACTTTGATACCCAAGCGACCGTATGTGGTATGGGCTTCTTCCAAGGCGTAATCTACATCGGCCCTAAAAGTGGACAATGGAATTCTACCATCTTTATACGTCTCTGAACGGGCCATTTCAGCTCCATTCAGACGACCGGAAATTTGTACTTTGATACCTTCCGCATTCATACGTATAGCAGCGGCAATGGCCATTTTTATGGCTCTTCGATAAGAAATCCTGCTTTCAATCTGCCTTGCGATACTTGCGGCCACCAAATTGGCATCCAGTTCTGGTCTTTTTATTTCATGGATGTTGATTTGAACCTCTTTATTGGTGATTTTTTTCAACTCCTCTTTCAATCGATCAACCTCCTGACCCCCTTTACCAATAATAATACCCGGTCTTGCGGTTGTGATGGTAATGGTTATCAATTTTAGGGTTCTTTCAATAATTACCCTGGAAACACTGGCCTTTGCCAAACGCGCATGGATATACTTTCTAATTTTGTCATCCTCAGCCAACTTATCACCATAATCGTTTCCTCCATACCAGTTGGATTCCCATCCCCTGATGATTCCTAAACGATTTCCTATCGGATTGGTCTTCTGTCCCATATATTAAGCCGTTGTTTCTGTTGTTACGTTATTGTGTGCTCCCAAAACCAAGGTAACATGGTTGGAACGCTTTCTAATTCTATGTGCCCTTCCCTGTGGTGCAGGGCGAAGTCTTTTTAACATCGTTCCTCCATCTACACGAATTTCCTTGATGTACAAGTCAGCATCTTCAATACTGGCGTCCTCATTCTTGGCTTCCCAGTTGGCTATTGCTGAAAGCAATAGTTTTTCCAACCTTCTGGAAGCTTCCTTTGGGTTGAATCGAAGAACGGCCAAAGCCATTTCAATTTGCTTACCGCGAATCAAATCGGCCACCAGTCGCATCTTTCTTGGAGACGTAGGGCAGTTGTTAAGCTTGGCGAAAGCCAAATCTTTCTTCTCTGCCTTAATACGTTCTGCCATCTGTCTTTTTCGAACTCCCATCTCCTACTATTTTTTACCTTTATTTTTAGCACCCGCATGCCCCCTAAAAGAACGGGTAGGTGAAAATTCGCCCAACTTGTGACCTACCATGTTTTCAGTAACATATACAGGAACAAATTGGCGTCCGTTATGCACTGCGATGGTCTGACCCACAAAATCAGGTGTAATCATCGAGGCCCTAGACCATGTCTTGATGACGGATTTCTTACCCGACTCTATGTTGGCCTGAACTTTTTTCTCTAAACTATAATGAACGAATGGTCCTTTTTTAAGTGAACGTGCCATGCTTTATTATTTCTTTCTTCGTTCTACAATATATCTGTTACTGTCTTTGGTCAGGGAACGGGTTCTGTATCCTTTGGCAGGAATACCGTTTCTTGATCTTGGGTGACCTCCAGAAGCCCTTCCTTCACCACCACCCATTGGGTGATCCACAGGGTTCATTACCACTGGTCTTGTTCGGGGTCTTCTACCCAACCATCTGCTCCTACCCGCTTTACCAGAGACCAAAAGTTGGTGGTCAGAATTGGAAACTGCCCCAATGGTAGCCCTACAAGTAGCTAAAATCATTCGTGTCTCACCACTTGGCATCTTTACGGTCACAAACTTTCCATCTTTTGCCATTAACTGGGCAAAAGTGCCCGCACTACGAGCAATGTTAGCACCTTGTCCTGGTCGCAGTTCGATGCAAGAGATAATGGTTCCCAAAGGAATTTCACTAAGTAGCATCGCATTACCTATCTCAGGGGCTGCTTTTTCTCCAGAAACCACTTTCTGGCCCACTTGCAATCCATTAGGTGCGATGATATATCTTTTTTCACCATCCTTATATTCCAAAAGGGCAATAAATGCTGTTCTATTGGGATCGTATTGAATGGATTTTACTTCAGCCTTAACATCAAATTTATCACGTTTGAAGTCAATTACACGATATCTTCTTTTATGACCCCCACCTCGGTGACGCATGGTCATTTTACCTTGACTGTTTCTACCTCCTGTCTTTTTTAACGGAGCGAGCAAGCTCTTTTCCGGCTTATCAGTAGTAATCGCGTCAAATCCGTTTACTACTCTAAAACGCTGACCAGGAGTGATGGGTTTTAATTTTCTAACTGCCATTACCCTCTTTTATATATTGCTGTAAAAATCAATAATATCACCTTCGGCAACATCAACAATGGCTTTTTTCAAACCATTGGTCTTTCCATGTTGAATTCCAGTTTTTGTGTACCGCGTCTTGCGATTTGGACCGTAATTCATGGTTCTCACCTTTTCAACGGAAACCCCATAAGTGCTCTCAACGGCTTCCTTGATTTCCAACTTATTGGCCTTCGGGTCAACATAAAAACCATACCTATTGAACAACTCACTATCAGCCGTCATTTTTTCAGTAATTATTGGTCTAATCAACACACTCATCGTATCGCTATTTTGTTAGATTAGATTGTATTCCTTCCACAGCACCTTCCATGATCACAATGCTTTTGGCATTTACAATTTTATACGTACTTAATTGATCATTGGTCACCACCTCAGATTGCTTTAGATTTCTTGAGGATAGGAATATATTATCATTGTTTTCACCCAAAACCACCAAGGATCTCTTATCGGCAATTCCCAACGAGCCTAAAAAAGAAATGTAATCCTTAGTTTTTGGAGCTTCAAAATTGAAATCTTCAACTACAATTAATGCCTTTTCTTTGGATTTTAAACTAAATGCCGATTTGCGTGCCAAACGCTTGACATTCTTGTTCAGTTTTTGACCATAACTTCTTGGTCTTGGGCCGAAAATTCGACCTCCTCCTCTAAAAACAGGGGATTTAATGCTTCCCGCTCTGGCGGTTCCCGTACCTTTCTGCTTTTTTATCTTGCGTGTACTACCAACAATCTCTGCTCTTTCCTTAGCCTTGTGCGTGCCTTGGCGTTGGTGCGCGAGATATTGCCTCACATCTAAATAAATGGCATGATTGTTAGGCTCAATACCAAAGACATCATCAGAAAGTTCTACTTTCCTACCTGTGTCTTTACCTTTTACGTCCAATACTGCTACTTTCATACCCTTATTTTTCTACGGTTACGTAAGCATTTTTATGACCGGGAACTGCTCCTTTGACGACGATAAGATTCTTCTCCGGAACAACCTTTAATACACGAAGGTTTTGAACAGTGACTCGTTCTCCACCCATTCTACCGGCCATTCGCATACCTTTTATAACTTTTGAAGGTGTCGAAGCGGCACCAATGGAACCTGGAGCACGCAATCTATTGTGCTGACCGTGGGTGGCTTGTCCAACACCGGCAAAACCGTGTCTTTTTACTACCCCCTGAAACCCCTTTCCTTTGGACGTTCCAACTACATCAACAAACTCACCTTCTACAAATAGGTCAACTCCAATAGCATCACCTAATTTGTATTCTCCTTCAAAATCACGGAACTCGACGACTTTCTTCTTGGGCGATGTACCAGCTTTCTTAAAATGACCTTGTTCGGCCTTACCAGCACGTTTTTCTGCCTTGTCATCGAAACCTAGTTGAAGGGCACTGTACCCGTCTACCTCTTCGGTTCTGACTTGGGTAACCACAC
>JBCBZA010000248.1:0-3534 GCA_039815575.1 Bacteroidota bacterium
GTAGAACGCTCAATTTTTAGCTAACTCTTAAAAATTTTAAGACATGACATTAACTTTAATAATCCTCACCATTCTCAGGTACTTCTGCAAAGGGGTACAGAGTTATATAGTTCTTTTCCTGAACTATCCAGTCGCCCAATCCTATTTTAGTCAATCCAATGATTTCCGATACACTGAAGTTGTCTTAATCATTATTTGTTTGTTTTGGACGGTTTTCAGTTTTCTTCCTTATAAAACTGAAGAGAAGCTAAAGGAAACAAAAAAGGTCATTAATTATGGATTAATATTTCTTTGGACAATATTTTTATACAAAGGTTTTGAAGCAGGCAGAAGTTTAGAAAGCATTGCCTACGAAGTCATAAGCTTTGCTTTTTTATCTTATATTATCATCTTGATAACCAAAGCATACAATAAAGAGAAATATCCCCATGGAAAGCCACGTATATAGAGGGTTAATTGCGCAGCCATCTCTTTCTAGGGGATACCCATTAAAAATCTTCTTTTTAAATGTTCTGGTAATAGCAAACCATAAAGAGCATGAAAAATAGAAAGGGCTACCCTACCAAAGGGATAGGGTTCCCTTTTACATGTTCATCTTTTCTTCAACCATGACCTAAAAGAAGAAGCTTTGCTCCTACTCACATAGATGCTTTTATTCAAATCGCTTACACCATTGGCATTTAAAAAAATTTCCACTTTACCGTTTCCTGCACTTTTAAAGGAGTCTATAATGGTCATGGTGACCAGGAACTGCCTATTGGCCCTGAAAAAGGTGGAGGGCACCAGTTCTTCAAACTCACCCAAAGTTTTTTCTGATGTAAACCTATCGTAATTACTATTGACCACATAGGTATTTCCCAAAGCTGTATAAACGCAAATTACGTCGTTCAAACCAATTAGTTTATGGGCCATACCTTGAAGCACCCGTATTTTGTTAGTCCCGCCCTCTAAAGCAACTTTCTGGGCAGATAGCAGGTACAGCCCTAAATAGATACAATGAAAAAGCAATACAAATACAAGTGCTACCACAGTATCCTGTGTATAAAATCTAAAGGAAAGGGAAAGTCGCGCTCCCTTAAAAAAAATTGCGTCCAGAAGTTCATTGATCAAAATATTGAAAATGACCACACTCAAGGTATGCACCGTGAACTGATAGGTGACCCTCTTAACAAAATTATCGTTTAAGGGTGCCCTTTTGTTCAAATAGTGGATTCCCAAAGCATAAAATTCAATGACCAAGTAGGTAGCCAGTAAATCCAGGGCATAGAAATACAGGTAATGAAAAGCAGCCCGCCCTAGATTGTACGTAATTAAAAAGTTCAGTGTGTTAATTGAAGTAGCAATAAGACCGATATATGGCCATTTAAAAAGTAGTTCTTGTGCACCTGGCACATCACTCTTTCCATATCTTAAAAATGACGCCCTCATCAATTATTATTCCTGTGTCTTTTGAAGCCTGTAACCGGACAATTTCAACTCAAAAACATCATCTATCTCGGTTAATTCTAAAGTTTCCCCACCAAAAAAATCAAAGTTATATCCAGGTACAATAGCCAAAGTATCTGATAATGGGGATAATCCCAACTGAAATTCAGCTTCACCAGGATAAAAGGCATGTACCCTTAATTCCAATATACCATTTTCGTTGATGAACAACTTAGCCCTGTCAAAAGTCTGATAATCATTGTCATCGTAATTAACCACCGTATATGCTCCTGTAGCTTGTTTCCATGTCTCGGGAATAGGTCTTTTTATAATCTTGGCCCCACCAATACTTCTATTACCACTTTTATATTGCCTCCCAACAACAAGTTCATCCCCAATCTTTTCCCAAAACATATCCATGGCATGAATTTTTACGCCGGCCATCTTAACAGACAATTTAAGCATATTATCCTCGTGAACCGTGGCGATTCCCTTTTGTTGGTCCAAACCCATTATCACCTTGAACTTGTTGCCATTTTGTTTCAGGTTCACTATTCCCAAATCGGTACTGTAAGACCCTTCTAGTTCCTTCATCTGCATTTCTGTTAGATTGGTTTTGCTTGAATTTCGCTCCTTTTTTATGGGACCCTGCCCCCCTTTTAAATGAAACCTTTTGGCGATAAAATCAAATGCTTTGGACCACACATCCCAATGGAGTTTACTTGATGCATTGGAATTGCTACAGATCACAACGGAGCAGCGATATTCTGGAACAAAGAAAACATAGGTATAAAAGGGTTCATGGATTCCCGCTTTTTTTACCCTTGTGAACCCACGAAGGGGCCTAACATCCCACATCATCCCCACCTGCTCATCATACCCCATAGGGGCATCGACAAATTGTAGGGTTGAGGCTTCTTGGGCAATTTCTGGTTTTAAGAAGGAAGTGTGTTCCCCTTCCCCTTTGGTAAAGTAAACTTGGGATAATTTTGTCAAATCGGAAGCTGTAGAATACACCCCATCAGATCCCGGCCAGCTGTATTCGTAGGTTTTGGTCTCCTCTGTATTAAAGTATCCTTTACTATCCACGGGACCAAAACCTGAATGGTCCATCTGCAAAGGTTTAAAAATATGGTTCACCACAAATTCCTCATACGTCATTTTCGTTACCCTTTGTACCAACAAAGCCAATAAATCCGTACCCCAATCCGAATATTGGTAGACCTTTCCTGCCGGTGCAATAAGATATTCGCCCTGACTATGTGCTAAAAGGCTGTCCAAGGGCAGGGGGCGCTTTTTTAAAAAACCCTTGGCCCTTAAACGCGGTAGACCTGCATAGTGCGAAAGCAGGTGCCGCACCGTAAAGTTGATTGGGCCGGGAAAGTGTTTTTTCATTTTAAAATCGGGTACATAGTCTGTATAGGGTTTGTCAATATCGATACTACCATCGGAGTATAACTTCAGGATTGCTGTTGCCGTGACTACCTTTGATACCGAACCGATAGGATATTTGGTATCAGTAGTTGATTTGGACCCTTTTTTTAAATCGGAAAATCCAAATGCCTTATTTAGGACCACCTCATTGTCCATGACAACAGCCACATTAGCGCCAACTACCTTATGCTTTTTCATTTTTTTCAAAACGAAATCTGGAAATGATTTTTGAAAACTAGCAAGTTCCTGGTTTTCACTCTGGGCCATACTAGTCGTGCATAGTAGAAATAAGGCAAATCTTAAGTACTTTCTCATCTGTTCTGTCTTTTAATTGTTTATGATTTAGAATCAGAATTTCTGGTCATTTCAGGTCTTCTGCTCTTTGATTGATTTTGTCAAAACAACAAACAATTAGGACCTCAAAAAGTGAAATTGTATTAAAATTGGGTGAAGCGATATGTTTTTACATGTGAAGCGTGTACCGGTTTCAAAAAAAAAATCAAGGAGCTTTTAGCATTGGAGGTTTTAGGCTTGAAGATTTATGCCTAGGAATTCCTTTGGAAGCAAAGACATCGAAGTTATTCCCCTATTAAAAAGCACAAAATGATAGTACCGCTTTGAATAGAAAAATTAACCTACTAAGAAATGGCAACAATTAAAATTATTTTGAAACAC
>JBCBZA010000116.1:0-12468 GCA_039815575.1 Bacteroidota bacterium
GATAATGCAGAAAAGCATCTTTTTCATAACCAACATTTACGAAGGCCGCATTTAATCCTGTCACAGGTTTTCTGATTTTTGCCAGAAAAATATCCCCTACTGAAAAACCATTATCGTCCTCTTCCTTATGAAGTTCAATTAATTTTCCATCTTTTAATAAGGCAAAATCAACAGCATCGGAACTAGAGCGTACAATTAATTCTCTATTCACCTTTATGTTAATTTTATGGTTCCACTAGTAGTAGTGAAACCTAGATTATACAATTATATATTTCCAATTATATCTCAAATTTATAATGGAAATTTTGTCCAGTTATGTCAAAGAACGTAAAAACAAAAAAGTAGTCGAAGGCGACTACTTTTTCTTGTGTCGGTTGGCTCTTCTGCGTTTTTTACGCTTATGGGTAGCCACCTTATGTCTTTTTCTTTTCTTACCGCTAGGCATATAGTGCTGGTTTAAGGTTACTCGATTACTTTACCTGTACATTACTTTTTACTCCCTCCACAAAAACCTTGGCGGGCTTAAAAGCCGGTATGTTGTGTGCAGGAATTTTTATGGTGGTGTTTTTGGAAATGTTCCTTCCAGTCTTTTCCGCTCTCGTCTTGATAATGAAACTTCCAAAACCTCTTAGATAAACATTGTCCCCATTCTCCAAGGAGTTCTTCACCTCCTCCATAAATGATTCTACCGTTGCCTGTACGTCTCCTTTTTCAATCCCAAGTTTTTCCGAGATCCTAGATACAATATCTGCTTTCGTCATTGCGTGTAAATAATTTGGTTTTTTTTAGGCTTGCAAATATATAAATGTTTTGTATAATGCCCTAAAATTTAAGTATATAAACTCCTGACTCTTATAAATAGTATCTTTCCTTAATGGATTTTTCAAAAAAGATTCTTGAATGGTACCATAGGAACAAGCGTAAGCTTCCCTGGAGGAGTACTATTGACCCCTACAAGATTTGGCTTTCAGAGATTATGTTGCAGCAAACACGGGTAGCTCAGGGCCTTCCTTATTATGAAAAGTTCGTATTGCATTTCCCAACTGTTTTTGATATGGCCAAAGCCGAGGAGGAAGATGTTTTAAAGCTATGGCAGGGTCTGGGATATTATTCCAGGGCTAGAAATATGCATGCCACTGCAAAAACTGTCGTAGAACGATACAATGGAAAGTTCCCTGATAGCTACCGAGAATTGTTGAAGCTTAAAGGTGTTGGTGATTATACTGCAAGTGCCATAGCTTCCATAAGTTTTGGGGAAGCCGAACCCGTTGTTGATGGTAACGTGTATCGTGTGCTTTCAAGGTATTTTGGAGTGGCCATTCCCATAAATTCCTCACATGGAGTTAAGTATTTCAAAGAACTTGCCCGTGAGGTAATGGATACGGTAAATATTAGGGACTATAACCAAGGCATAATGGAATTTGGGGCCATTCAATGTGCTCCGAAGAAACCCTATTGTATGCTTTGTCCCATTAGGGAAGGCTGTGTCGCATTCGCTGAAAACAGAATTCAAGAGCTGCCGGTAAAACTCAAAAAGGTAAAGATCAGGGAACGATTCTTTAATTACATTATTCACTTAGATTCCGCTAATCATACACTTATAGAACAAAGAACAGGGAAAGGTATTTGGCAAGGACTTTATCAATTTCCATTGATAGAAAGTGAACACTTGATTGATTATGATCAAATAAGGGAAGGTATAATTAAACAATTTCCAGAATCCAATGTTGGAATGGTGTCTTTGTACAACGAAGTGCCCATTGTTCACAAGCTATCGCATCAACACCTAAAAACAAAGTTTTGGATTGTGGAAATAAAATCAGGGATAACAGATGGAATACCTTGGTCAAAGATTGAAGATTATCCAGTACCTGTGCTTATTGCAGACTTTATCAAGAGTTTTAAAAATCATTATTTTTGACAAATATATTTTATGAGCGGAACAGTAAATAAGGTGATGCTGATTGGGCATCTTGGCGATGAGGTAAAAGTCCATTATTTTGAAGGTGGTGGCTGCATTGGGCGTTTCCCAATAGCGACCAATGAAACCTATACCAACAAACAAACGGGAGAAAAGGTAACCAATACGGACTGGCATAATATTGTGGTCAGAAATAAAGCGGCGGAAATCTGCGAAAAATACCTCAGTAAAGGAGATAAGGTTTACGTTGAAGGTCGCCTTAAGAACAGGCAATGGCAAGGTGAGGATGGTAATACAAGGTATGCTACAGAAGTACATGTTCAGGATTTTACCTTTTTATCAAACAAAAATGAGGGACTTGGCCAATCTCCTGGCACCAGTAATCAGGTACAAGAACCTGCCACCTCACAAGGAAACGCTCCAACACCTTCTTCGGTGGAAGATGATGATTTGCCCTTTTAACCTTTCAAAATTTTCTTGATTGGACCCCGAACCCCATAGTGCGATAATTCTAGCCGCTTTTAACGGAATTTTTGCCTTAAAGTGGGGCATTCTTTTGTTGTTACTGCTGTGTTCTGCCCTAGTTTCTGGAGCTGAAGTAGCGTTGTTTGGGCTGTCCCAAACTGATTTGAATTCCATTTCTGAAGAAAATACCAAGCGGGGGAATAGTATACTTGGCCTCTTGGTCAAGCCCAAAAAATTGCTGGCAACGATTCTTATAGCCAACAACACTATCAATATCGGTATTGTTTTACTATTCAGCAATATCGGAGATACTTTGTTCAGTGGTATTGACCAAGTTTGGTTTGGATTGGTTTCCGTACGGTTCTTATTGGAGGTGGTCGTTGCTACCTTTCTTATCCTTATGTTCGGTGAGATACTCCCAAAGATATATGCCAATCGTAATGGCATCAGGTTTGCCCATTTTATGGCGCTTCCCCTTAATGTATTGGACTATTTGTTTACCCCTTTTAGTAATCCAATGCGTTCTGCCACCCTTTTTTTGCAGGACAAATTGGGAAGGCAGAAACCGAATCTAAGTGTGGATCATTTATCACAGGCATTGGAATTGACCTCTGAAGGGGACACTACCAAGGAAGAACAAAAAATTCTTGAGGGGATCGTTACATTCGGAAATACGGATACCAAGCAGGTGATGTGCCCCAGGCTTGATATTTTTGCTTTGGACGAAGAGACGAAATATCCTGAGGTTTTGGAAGAAATCAAGAAAAATGGCTATTCCAGAATACCCGTTTTTTCAGAAAATATGGACAATGTGTTGGGGGTGCTCTATGTCAAGGATTTACTGCCCCATTTGGATAGAAAATCATTTAATTGGATATCACTCATACGGGAACCTTATTTTGTTCCGGAAAATAAAAAATTAGATGATCTTTTACAGGAATTTCAGGAGCAAAAGAAGCACATGGCCATAGTGGTGGATGAATATGGAGGTACTTCCGGTATAGTGACCTTGGAGGACATCATTGAGGAAATAGTAGGAGATATCAGTGATGAGTTTGACGATGAAGACCTTACCTACTCCAAATTGGATGATTATACGTTTGTGTTTGAGGGAAAAACCAACCTAAAGGATTTTTATAAGGTAGTTAAAATGCCAGATGAACATCAAGAATTATTCGAGCAACAAAAGGGGGAGTCTGAAACCATTGCTGGATTTGTTTTGGAATTATCAGGTAGTTTTCCAAAAAGGGGCGAAAAAGTAGTTTTTGAAAGTCACAAGTTCACCATAGAGAGTTTGGATAAAAAAAGGTTGAAGCAAATAAAGATAAATCTACCTCATGAAGTATAGCTTGATCCTGTTTACGATGTCAATTTTAATGATTTCCTGTGGGGGGGATACCTTACCCAAGCCTAAGGCTATGTTGCGTTTGGAATTTTCACCTGGGGAATACCAAAAATTCAATAGTGACTGTCCTTTTGTATTTGAAGTAAACGGGTTATCCTCGGTATCACAGAAGAAGGATTGCTCCATGGAAATTGACTATTCCACAATGAAAGGGTCAATTTACCTTACCTATAAACCAATAGCAGGTAATTTAAACAAATTATTAACGGATGCACAGCGACTTTCTTATGAGCACGTAGTAAAGGCGGACAATATTGTTGAGCAGCCTTTTATTAATTCTGATGATAGAGTCTTTGGTATGTTTTATGAAGTCACGGGCAATGCAGCTTCGCAGTCACAATTTTATGTAACCGATAGCATACATCATTTTGTGACCGGCTCCCTTTATTTTTATGCCAAACCTAATTATGATTCCATCTATCCAGCTGCTATTTACCTTCAAAAAGACATCAGAATAATTATGGAAAGTCTATCATGGAGTGAGTAACCCCGGTTTAATTGATCAACTTCACATCAGGGAACGCCGCTTTGTAACCAAACCAAAAAGCATTGTGCGTGGGAAACCTCTCCAAAACGGCTCCTTGGAAATTTGCCATCCTTTCTTCTGAAAGTGTCCATTTTTGACCATGTTCATCCGTGGCGGTTAGATTTTTATCATAGCTTTTAAATTGGAGCCCTTTTGTAAAATAGGTTCTATGGGCACCCGTCCTATCTGTAAAAACTACAAATTGAATTCCATCCAACTCTGAATGAAAAATGGTGTTCTTTCTAAGAAATTTACTGGAAATAGCAAGATTCCCACCACTTTGCCTAGGTAGCCTAAGCGCTAGAATTTCATCCTTATTCTTTAATGAAGCATCTATTTTTGGAACGGTGAACATTAAATCATCAGTGGCAAAGTATTCTTTGTAAGCCACTCCCTCGCCGTAGTCCCTCTGATGTCCGGTGTTCAATGAAAGGACTGAGGTATTTGGATGAAGTTCTTTCCACTGTCCCCAAGTGGTGGTCACCACACTCATAAAATCGAGTTCTATACCTTTATTCACTAACGGGCCGATGACCGGTTTTCCCTCCAAAGTACTCCATAGGGATTGGGTAGCTTTGTCATACATCAACTTGTTGGAACGGTATAAAAAACCGCTTGTACCCAATTCGTGATTGATACCTTCATGCTCGGTTTTATAAAGTATTACTGTTCCGCACAGGGTGCAATATACCCCTGCTACAGGAATACCGCCAATAGTATCCACAAACATCTCGTGCCAAGCAAGAATACGTTTGGGGTAAGCCCTAGCTTCCCCGTTGACTTCAATTCCAAAAACAATATTGGAATCCTTGAGGTAGGTAGCCTCCTTGGCACCAATCATTTTTGGTTGCCGTAGTGGAGGAATACCATCCTGAAGCACACCACCCCAACGGACTTCATCCAATCGAATCAAACTCTGATGGGAACGATTTTTGAAATATTTTTCGAATCTTTTGTCGATACTTTTATGAATATTGGCTTTGAATTCAAAATAATCATCGGTATACGAGGCCTTTTTGTTCCATATGTATTGGAACCAAGAATCTAACGTTCTATTGGAACGTTGGTTCGTTTTTTCCAACAAGAGTTCAAACAATTGGGTCCTTAGTTTAGTACTATTTGTAAAATAATAGGATTCTAGGGTAAAGATCTCATAGCTCTCTTTCCAGTTTTGGGAAATTCTGTAAACTATTGCGTCTTGCATGGTATGATCGGGGGTGGAAAGCAATTGAAAAAAAAGGGAGCCTCCCTCAGCTAGATTATCTGCGTTATCACTTGTAGAAGGGGGTAGGGCAACGGCGCCCTTTTCCTCTTCCCATAAAAAAAGTGAAGCGGTTGCAAAAAGAAGAAATAAAATACTGCTGGATAAGAGCTTCATGACCATTTTTTTTAATGGTCGTAGAATAGGAACGTAACTTTTGGTTTTAACCCAATTTTAACTGGGTCAATTTTTTGGAGCCCTATTGGTTTTTGCCCAAAAGGCGTTCCGCATTTTCAATACTGGAATGTATCTGTTCCTTTACGGCTTTGACTTTGGCTTCCTCTTCATTGAGCCATTCCAGTTTTTGGGGAGTCAGTTTTTTTCCGTTTAAAATCTCATCCGAATCAAAACGGTCTCCAAAACCCATCATCCAATCCATCATGGATGAATTGGCGTTTTGCAAATCTTTCATGGCGGCTTCATATTGCTGTCCCATTTCCGTGGTGTCCACTTTGGCTTTGAGTTCTGCAGTGTATTTGGCCAAAGTCCCCATTTTAGGCATCACCTCATCATGTATGGCCATTACTTGTTCCATTTGGGTAGTGGTCTTAATATTGTCTTTTTTCCCCTGTCCACAAGAAAAATTTAGAAATACGATACAAAGCATAAGAAAATGGCAAATGACTAATTTCATAATTGAAAAATTTATGGGTAAAAATAACAAAGGCGCTCCATAAAGGAAACGCCTCCGTAAAAATTAAGTTGATTTGACGATTATTCAAAATCAGAAGCGCTAACCCCTTCGTTAACCTTTATTTCCTTGACAAGAAAATCAAAGCTCATTGGGCCAGCTGATTGGCTTAATTTATGGGGGAACTGTATTCCGGAGACTTCCCTATAGTCATCCATCATAACTGTAGCTTGTATGGCTTGTCCTTGCGCTTCTTGAACCGTTATTTCCTGGATCTTTAATCCTGTTTCAGTATCATAAAAGGCGGTCTTGGAATCAGATATTTTTAGCCGATAGGCCTTTTTATCCCCAACAGCCTCAACCCCTTCTAGGCTAACTCCACCTACAAGAAGGTAATTGAGTTCAGGAAAGGTTGTTGCTTCATCCTTTATTTTTTCAATCTCTTCGGAGGTAAGTTCCTTACGTTGCCCCCTGGCCATGGCATAGCCTTTATCACCGTCAAGGACTTGTTTTTGCATGGAGTTGCCCCCCATCTTAACATCCTGTAAATATTTGGAGTTATCGCTCTTTTTCATCACCAGTTCAAGGGTTTGTCCCTGTACACTGGCCTCCGCGGTCATTGAAAAAGAAGTAATGGCTTCCAGCTTATCCCTTCCACCAATGGCCTCAATATACTTCTCCAGTACCGCTTTTGCATCAATGCCCTCCGGAATCGCTGCACTATAATCTGGTTTTTCGGTTTTATTACCGTGTTTATCATAATAAAAGGCAGGTACTGTTTTGCCATTAAATTCCACCTTTTCTAAATTTTCAAGTACCTCGCTGCCCATTCCAGCAACAACAACGCGTGCATTTTCGGTAGAAAAATATTTCTGGGCTGCCTGCTGCACCTTATCAACGGTTACTGCACTAATACGTTCTAGATAGGTCTTATAAAAATCATCTGACAGTCCTTCGGTTTCTATATTCAAGGCATAATTGGCTACCGTCTCAGGGCGTTCCAATGCCATTACGAAATTACCCATATATTTTGCCTTGGCCACTGCCAATTCTTTTTCAGAAACGGGCTCTTTAATGATTTTGTCAATTTCTTTAAGTATTTCAACTACAGCGCTATCGGTGACCATATTTCTAACGCTCGCTGAAGCCCTGAAGGTCGATAGCCCAAATTTGTCGTTTCCAATACCTGAATACGACCCATAGGTATACCCTTTATCTTCCCTCAAATTTAGAAAGAGGCGGCCCTCACCACCGCCACCTAAAATTCGGTTGGCCAATAACGCATCTAGATAATCTTTGTTGGCCATTTTTAAATCGACCAAATTTTGAACGGATACTTCAGATTGTACTGCATTGGGCATATCAACAAAGTTGATTTGTGTGTATTGTGCCGGAGTGGGTTCTGAATAAGAAAACGAAGGGGGCACTGCTTTGGTCCAAGGCGTAAATTCTTTGGTCACCAATTTACTTACATTGTCAAAGGCTACATCACCAACAATTATTAAATATGCATTGGCTGGCACAAAATAATCGCGATAAAACTGCTGAACATCCAAAAGGGCAACATTATTTACGGATTCTTCTGTGATGAATTCTCCTTTTGGATGGTTTTTACCGTAAGCCAAAAGACTTTGTACGCGACCTGCAATTGCAGAAACACTTTTCTCCTGGGTCTTTAGTCCCGTGATTAGTTTGGCCTTTTCTTTTTCGAATTCTTCTTGTGTAAAGTTAGGATTGATCGAAGCATCGGCCAGTAATTCTAAAATTCTTGGAAAATATTTGGTCAGGCAACTTGCAAATGCTCCTTGGGCCCCAATATTTAAGGTGGCACCCAAAAAGTCTACTTCCTCATTGAAAGCATCTTTTGGGATAGTTGTTGATCCATTGCCCATTAATGCTCCGGTAAGACTTTGTACTCCCGCTTTTTCTCCCTCTAAAATAGGTGGGTTGTCAATACTTAATTGAACTCTGACCCTCGGTAATTTGTGGTTTTCTACTACCAAAACCTTCAAGCCATTGTTGAGCTCAAACTTTTTCGCTTCGTCTAGATTTATCTCTGGGGCAGGACCCGGTTCCGGTCGTTTACTTCGGTCAATTTGCCCTATCGCTAATGATAGGGAACAACAAAACAATACGGTTAAAATATGCGTTTTCATTTCTTTTTAGTTAGCGTTTTCAATTTCAGGTAAATAGTCAATGACAACCCGCTGGTTTTTGCCCAAATACTTTTTGGCAACAGTCCGAATTTCCTCACGGGTAATGGATCTGTAAATGTCAATTTCGGTATTGATGAGATTGGTGTCCCCGTAGAACATATAATTCCTTGCCAAGGAATTGGCGATACCTTCAACCCCTGAATTTGAGCTCACAAAATCATTTTCCATTTTGTTCTGTAGTTTTTGATAATCGTTCTCTGAAATTAATTCCTCTCGAATCTTCGCTACTTCCTCTTCCATTTCCGCTACCAAGGTTTCCAAGGTAGTTTCCCCGACCGGCAATGCATAAACTACATACATGCTGTAATCCTCTTGACCTAAATTGATTGCACCGACCTGAAGCGCCTGCTTTTGCTCATCCACCATTTTTTTATAAAGTTTGGAACTCTTGCCGTCACTTAAATAGGTCGAAATTAGGTTTAATACGTACGAATCACGCTCTTTAAAACCCGGTGTTCTATAGGCAACCAAGGAAGCTGGAATCTGGATATTTTTATCATATTTAACCGCTTTTATCTCTTGCGCAATTGGCGCCTCCTCTGGATAATTCCTAACAACCTCAGGGCCAGTAGGAATATCCCCAAAATAATCCATTATCAACTTCTTTGTATTAGCTAAGTCGATATCACCAGCAACCACTAAAACCGCATTATTTGGGTTGTAGTATTTCTTTTTGTAGGCGACAACATCTTCCAAGGTGGCGGCATCTATATCTTTCATATAACCGATGTTTGGATCTTTATAGGGATGTGCTTTGAATAGATTTTCTTGAATGGCGAATAAAAACTGTCCATAGGGCTGGTTTTCGTAGCTTGAACGCTTTTCTTCTTTTACCACTTCCTTTTGGGTATCAATCCCTATCTGATCGATAACGGGGTGTAATAAGCGTTCGGACTCCATCCAAAGTCCCAATTCCAAGTTGTTGGAAGGGAAAGTTTCATAGTAATAGGTTCTATCATTTGAAGTGCTTGCATTATTTCTCCCGCCATTGGCAGAAACAATTTCGAACCATTCACCCCGTTTGATGTTTTCAGACCCTTCAAATAAAAGGTGTTCAAAGAAATGGGCGAAACCTGTAAGTTCTCCCGCTTTATCTTTACCACCCACATGATACATTACAGCGGTGGTAACAATTGGGGCACCATTGTCTTGATGTAAAACAACATGTAACCCGTTGTCAAGGTCATATTCTTCAAACACCACTTCCTGCGCAGATGAAAATCCGGTCACTGCGAAAAGTAGTATGACAAAAACAGTATGTCTCTTCATTTTTTAGTGTTTAATTTTTGTGAATTAGTATTATTTGCAATGGCTTTGTTACGAATACTTCGAAAATAAATAAGGTCAAGAAGTTTGGGAAGAAATTAACAAGAATTTATGCACCTCCTTTTTTTGTATCTTTTAAGTGATGTAAATTATTGGAGATGAAAAACGTAACCCTTCCCATTCGTTTTGGTATTGTAGCCAGTGGCTGTTTAATTGCGTATTTTTTAATCCTGGCGTTGCTTGGAAAACACACCAATGTTTTCTTTAGTTTGTTCAATGGGGTAATTACAGGTTTTGCTATTTATGAGACCCTTAAGTACACTAAGATTCGTGAGGGCTCCGGTTTTGGTTATGGCAGCGGTTTTAAGGCAGGGGTAACCACAGGGGTAGTTGCCACCATTTTGTTCACCCTTTTCTTTGCGCTCTACTCCACGGAATTAAATCCCTCTTTCTTGCAAGAGCTATCAGAAGCTTGGTCCAGGGACTATTCCAACTTTAAGGGGATTGTATTCTTCACGGTATTTATTATGGGAATTGCCACTACGGTTGTCTTAACACTATCCTTTATGCAATTGTTCAAGGCGTCCAACAACCCCAAAAAATAATTGGGTTAAAACATTCAGCAGCTGTTGTAGATTAAGGATTAAGCAGTATATTTGCACCCGCTATTTGAAAAAATGGCGGAAGTGTAAATAACAAATTAAACGAGATATGTACGCAATTGTAGAGATGGCAGGGCAGCAATTTAAGGTTGCAAAAGACCAGAAAGTGTACGTTCACCGTTTGCAGACGGAAGAAGGGAAAAAGGTTGTTTTTGACAAGGTACTTCTTTTGGATGATAATGGTAACGTAACTGTTGGCGCCCCAGTCATAGAAGGTGCGGCCGTTGAGGCTAAGGTAATCAAGCACTTAAAAGGCGATAAGGTCATTGTCTTTAAAAAGAAGAGAAGAAAAGGATATCGCAAGAAAAATGGCCATAGGCAATATTTGACTGAGATTGTGGTTGAGGGAATTGTTGCCAAAGGTGCGAAGAAAGCAGCTCCTGCCAAAACGAAATCTGAAAAGCCTGTCGCGAAGAAAGAAACTCCAAAAGCTGAAAAAGTGGCTACGCCGAAGAAGGCAGCCGCTCCTAAGCAAGAAGCTGCCCCAAAGGCAGCAACTACTGATTTAAGCAGTAAAACGGTAGCTGAGCTAAAAGAGATGGCAAAAGCAGCTGGAATCACTGGAATTTCATCAATGAAAAAGGCAGAGCTTATAGAAGCTCTAAGCAAATAAAACTTTAAAACGAAAACATCATGGCTCATAAGAAAGGTGTAGGTAGTTCTAAAAACGGAAGGGAATCAGAATCAAAACGCTTGGGCGTTAAGATTTTTGGTGGCCAAAAAGCAATTGCCGGTAATATTTTGGTTCGTCAACGGGGAACAAAACACAACCCTGGAGAAAACGTGTATGCAGGTAAAGATCATACCTTGCACGCTAAGGTTGACGGAACTGTAAAATTTGAAAAGAAAGCAGGAGGGAAATCATATGTTTCCATAGTACCTGAAGCCTAAAAAAATCGCTCGTAATAAAAGCAAAAAGCCCAACCATATGGTTGGGCTTTTTGCTTTTTAAAAAGACTCGGCAAATAGTTTTTGCAAACTGGCCCAAGATTTTTCATCGGCATCTTCATCATAGGCCAGGGGCAATCCAAACTTTTCCCCATTGGCATCTGCTTCTTTACTGGTAAAACTATGTTTTACACCGGGGTAGGCTATATAGTTGTAATTGGCTCCAATGGAGTCCATAGCACTTTTAAAAGCGGTTATCGATTCGGGACTTATAAAGGGGTCGTCAGCACCATTGCACACCAAAACCTTTGCTTTAAGTTTATCATTGGGCATCACGGGCAGTTGTACGCCACTGTGAAATGCAGCCACGGCACTTAAATCCATCCCTGTGTTGGCCATTGTCAATGCCACACTACCACCGAAACAATACCCAATGGCCGCGATTTTATCGGCATCCACGGATTCATGTGCCTTTAATAGGTCCATAGCCGAATTAAATCGAGCTGTTGCTTCAGGTAGATTGGAAAAAACACTACCTGCAAACTTTCCGGCATCATCAGGGTGATCGGCCTGTTTTCCCTCGCCATACATATCCACTGCAATTGCGGTATACCCTAATTCTGCAAGCATATTGGCACGCTGACGCACGTAGTCATTATGTCCCCACCATTCATGGACAATCAGTACACCGGGTCGTTTCCCTGCAAGGTTCTCGTCAAAGGCTATATAGCCTTTTAGATTTGTGGAATCTGTGGCATAGATCACTTCTTCTCCCTTGACCTTAACAGGGAGTTCTTCTGGAGTGGCTTCCGTAGCAGTACTTTCTTCTGTTTTCGATTTGCAGGATGCGATACTTATCAGGCCTCCTACCAGTAAAAGGATAACGATTTTTTTCATTTTTGGGATATGTTCATGGTTCGTTTAAAGATAAGCAATCCTATCCCAAATTATTCCCCTAAAATATCCTTTATGATCTTTAGGTGGTGGTTGGTATGGATTTCCAAAAACCTACGGGTCTGGTCCCGATCCAGGTGATCAAAAACAGGATGGGCAAAAAAAACATTTTCATCCAAACCGGAAATACTTGTGAGACTTTGCCGTGCCCTGTTCAATTGTAGCTGTAGGCTATCCAAGAGAATAGTATCTGGCGGCCTTGCCCTTTGGGGGGATTGTGCTTCCCCCCTGGGGATTATACCCGTGGTATGCACCACAATTCGTTGAAAATTA
>JBCBZA010000170.1:0-7984 GCA_039815575.1 Bacteroidota bacterium
CGGAGCTTGGACGACTTCAACACGAACGGCTTCTGGAGGGAGTTCACCCCGCATCTCGTTGTTGTTTGCGTTGACGACTCGCTGCACGCCTACCAGTGAGATCGATCCTCTTGCACACGCCAGCAAGTTTTACTTGCACTACAGACCCCGTCTCGTCCACTCGCTACCTCGCTGCACGTCTCCCATGTCGCGCGTAGTTGTGCCTGCTGGCGTGTGCCACTTGTCCAAGTGTTTGTGTCCTGCTCTCAACTCTGTCTGTTTCGGCGTTCAAAATTCGAAAAGAGGTTCACAGATCATATTATTGCTTGCTGTCGGCTGTTGGCCTGGGTGGACGAGGCTGGCAGTATGGTAATGGCCTTTAGGGGATCACCTTGCGCAATGGGATTGAGATAGATGTCCAATTTTTCCAATTTTTGAACAGAAAACTTATCGGAAATAGGATCGGGACCCAAAAGAATAACTTCGTCCAAGGTTTGTGCGGAACGCACCAAGATAAGTTCATTGATTTTATCTTTTTGTAGTTGCCCTAGCGGTGTTTCCAAATTGGCATAACCAATATAGGAAACCACCAAAATGTCATCTTCCGAAATCAGCTCCAATTGAAAGGCCCCATTAAAATCCGTGGTAGTACCCAGTTGGGGCTTGGATTTCAAGAACACATTTGCAGCAAAGATGGGGCCTTTGGCATCTTTAATCACTCCTTGGATATACGTTTGCGATTGGAGTTGTGTACAGAGCAATAAAAGTAAGGGAAAAGCCTTTTTCATAAGGGACTACTCCAGCAGTTGAATGGCCATTTTTCCTAAGCCGTAATTATTTGGAAATTGGTCAAGCCCTTCTTTGCAGTAGATTTTGGCATTGACCTTGTCCTCAGATTTGAGGTAGTGTTTTACCAAAAGTTCGTAGGACTCTGCCTTTCCCCAAGAGGGGAGGTATGGATTTTCATTGAGTTGTTCAGGAAGCGCAATAGCCTTTAACAGTAAGGATTCGGCTTGCTCCCCACCACCGTATTTTTCCGGGGTATAAAAATCATTGCTGGCCAGTACATAATAGGCCCTAAGGTTCTTTGGTTCCATGGCCATGGCTCTTTTTCCATTTTTTTTGATGGATCGTGAAATGAACATGGCCTTAAATCCTTTAAATTGGATGCTAAAGCTTTGGGACAATGCCAGTAAAGCATAGTCTTCAGAATTTTTATCCCTCATATCATCCATTAAATCCACCGCCGTATCAATCTCCTCTTCGGCCTTTTCTGCGTTCTTTTGGGTCACATAAAAGATGGACAAATAATATTGTAAATAAGATTGCCAATAGGTCACCACCTTATTGGGATTGCTATTGGCCAGGTTTTGAAGCTTTCCTTTGAGGTCCAACAGGACCTTGGGATCCTTTTGAATATTGGTTTGCACAAAAGCATCAAAGATTTTGGTTTGGATGCCCTTAAGCAGTTCTTTATCCTGGGCTGTCAAAAGTGACAAATCGCTCTTTTTTGGGGTAGTGTTGGAACAATTTAGGGATAGTAAAGCTAAGCATAGATAGGGTAAAATTGCTTTTTTCATAATAATATAAATTAGTTTATATTTTAAACTGAATTGATAAAAAAATTACTCAATATACTCTTTGAGCACTTTTACATAGTCTTCAAACGCCTTGAGCCCGGTGGGGGTAATGCTCACTTTGGTGTGCTGGTAATTGTTAAGGAATCCTTTTTCGATTTTAAGGTACCCGCATTCCTCCAATTTTTTGAGTTGTACACTGATGTTGCCGCCACTGGCCGAAGTCACCTCTTTTAGTTCATTAAAATTGGAACTCCCATTACCCACCAGATAGGAAACAATGGCCAATCGCAATGGCGAATGTAGTATGGGATTGAGCAATTTGAATTTGTTGTTTTTCATTTTAAAGACAGCTTCAGGCATTGCGAACGGAACCTGTGGGGCGATTTCTATTTTTTGACTGAATAAACAAATATACTCCAGGAAGCATAACGGCAACAAAAGATGCCGCCGACAATACCAAAGGTTGGTACAACCAGTCCACTTTAAAGCAAACGATTCCCGCAATATTGATTAAGAAACTCGAAATGGTAAGGACCTTACTTTTAAGGGCAATTCCAGACACCAAAATACCAATAGCCAGTAAAATTAGAATGACTGGGCTCAAATTTTCGCCAAGAATCGGGGCAAAAAAGAAGCCCAAGATCATTTTGTTGATGGCCAGTACAATCCAGATATTCGCTATTATGGTACTAATTTGATTTGTTGTTCGTTTTTTCGCCTTTTTCCGATAATAGAAAGCGGTAAAAACCATTCCAAAAGGTACAGCTAAATACGGATACCAGTTTATGGCATAGCGTTCATTATACAAAAGTAAAAACTGGGCTAAAGCAATCAAGCTGATGAAGAGCCCCCAGAAGACATAGATAAAACCGTTTTCCTTGAACCGGGTTTTAGCCTCCTCAATAACCTGGCCGATAAGCCGAATACTCTCTTGCGGACTTAATTTTTCTGGATGCATCGTTCTTTGATTTAATCAAATATAAACTAGTTTATATAATAAACCAAATTAACATTGAAATATCCGATTCCAGAAACTGTCCATATTGTTAAATAACTCCCAAAGTTGTGACCCATACCCCTTTTTGATGCAACCCCAAAACAGCCTTATTTGTCTTTAACAAAAATAAAATAGGAATTACATGAAAAAAATACTTTTAACTGCAGTAGTGGGCGTGGCTGCCCTTTTAAGTGCCAGCGCACAGGAGTACAAGGTCATCACCAGCGTGGAATCTATTGTCCCTAGTGGTTTGGGTCGTTCCAGGCTTATTTCTGCCAATGAGGATAAGAACTACCAAGAATACACCAGTGTGCAAACGGAAGAGGACAACACTAGAAATAAGTCGGACCGAAAAGACATCCGTGTTAAGAATTTTGAGGAAACCAAACTCTTAAACTTCTTTAACCTTGGTGGTATTCGCTTTCAAAATATTGCTGCCAATGACGCCCTGATTACCTCAAAAATCAATACAATGATTGCAGAAGGGTGGGAATTGGCTTTTGTGACCAGTGCGGTGGAAAGTGCGGCTGGAAAGGGGGACTCCAATGGCATTTTTATTACACGCTATATTTTTAAGCGTTAGGTTAGGTTGATTTGGATGAGTGCGAAAGCCTCCCGATTCGGGAGGCTTTTTTGTTCTTTTTTCCAAAAGGCCTTCAGTGGCATCATGTATGCCTTTTTAGGATTCCATTGGAATAATAGATCGCACTTCCACCGTACCGTTCATTTCTAGAATGGGACAGTTCTTGGCTAATGTGACCGCTTCTTCCAAGCTATTGGCCTTGACCACTAAATTGCCACTCAGCATTTGATTTTCTGCAAGATGGACTCCTCCAGATTCCGAGAGGTCATCAGCAATAGTAGTTCCTTCGAAACCTAAACGATATGTGGAAACCAATTTTTCTTGAATAGCAATATTCCCGAAGAATTCGCCCCATTTTTGCCGTTGCTGGATAAGTTCCTCTTTAGAAGGACGGTAGTCAAAATTGGGCTGCAATCGAAACAGCAGCATAAAATGATCAGATGTTTTCATTGTACTCATTTTAAAGGTTAATACTCTGGTACAATGTTAGTTATGGTAATCGGTAATTTTCTTGGCATATGACAAGAAAACCGGAAAATGTAAAAAAATTAAGGGATAGGTTTCGCCAATAACTTTTTGTAGATACATAAATGCAGGAATATAATGGTCGCTGGGGCAAAGGCAGGAATGAAACAGAACGGAAACTCCGTGAGTACATTTACCCCAAGACTTCCTGTTTCAATGGACTTTTTGGTGAACCAAAAAGCCATGAAGGAGGTCATTAGGATATCCACTAAACCAAGGGTATTCCAAATCCACGTGAGCTTTTTGGCGTAAGATTGCCCTTGCACCAATACTGTTGACACAGCAATACTGCTTAAGGCAATAAAGATGTCGCCAAATCCTGCTGCCAGGGCAAAAGTTTTGGGGACTACTTGATATACCCCCATGATGACAAAGAAGCCGCCTATCAAACGAAAGAGGTGAATAGCCACTAGATCAGATAACCCAATGACCTTCAAGATTCGGTTGGTTGCAGAAAGGTTCAAGATGATAGTGGCGTACAAAATCAAGAGTGGGAGGGCAGTTAGCACCATAATACGGGGCGGAAGGCTATTTTGAACAAATAGCCCATTAAAACTACCTACGGCCACATAAAGAAAATACAAGAAATAAAATCCAATGATACCATAAAAATGGTATGATGCTTGTTTTGGAGTAAGAAAGGTATGCAGTCCCTTTTTGGCAAGGTAAGCCACGAGAAATACAGGAATGGGAATAGCGATTAAAAACAATATGGAAATCCAAATGGGCAGGCTAGTGGTAAGATAATCCATAATTCATTTTATAAGGTTACTTCCTTTCGGATTCGACTGAGCGAAGTATCGGTAATGCCAAGATAGGTTGCAATGTGCTTCAAGGGAACGTTTTGGATAATGTTCGGTTTTGTGCGGATCAATTCAAGATAACGTTCTTTGGCATGATCGGTAATCATGGACACTGTATGGTTTTTAAGTTCAAAATAGTTGGTTACCAATCGAGTGCGACCGACTTCGCGAAAGGCCTCGATGCCAAATAACTTCATAAAATCGGCAAATTGAATGCGCCAGCATTTGCAAGGGGTAACCGCAATGATGGTTTCCTTGCACGGTTTTTTCAGGAAGTAGGAGTGCCAATCGATTACGATATCCATTTTTGAAAAAAACTTCGTGGTAATGTCATTGCCCTCCGTATCGATAGCGAAAGACCGTGCAAAACCTTCCTCCATAAAATAGTAGTAGGAAGCTACCTTACCAGATCCTATTAAAGGTTCGTTTTTTTTGAACCCAATTTCCGTAAACTGTTCTAGAACCAATCTCAGTTCTTCCACTGAAAAATTGGAAGGCTTAAAAATTTCCTCTAAGAAGTGGGGTGCTTCCATTTCCAAATCACATACGCTCCAAACATACTAAATCTTTTGTTGTTCCCATGAAATAGCGACTGGATGAACCCACACTTAAAAATCTTGCAAGGGAGGTGTTACCACCATATGACAAAAAGTTTTTCAACTTTACCTGAGTGTTTTTTTACCCAAAGCATGGGGGCATTTTCTTTGACCATTCTTAGGTTTACTTCCATCAAAGCTTCAAAATGGTTCAACCAATTAACGGCCGTATGGGGGGCAACCACCCATTCCCATTTTCTGGGAATGTAGAATTCTGCCATACTGAATGTCTTTGAATTGAAATCATCAAATCGAATCCAAGTACCGGAGATACAGTCAATATTTAATGGCCGGATTGAAGAATGTTCTTTGTAAGGCTCAAACAGTTGAGCCTTAAAACAGCACTGCTGTTGTATTCTAGTAATGTCGATATTATGGGTTGCCCAGTACGGCAATAGACTATCATGATAGAGCTGGGGCAACTGTTTTTCTTTCAGTTTGTCCAGTTTTATGTAGAACATGTCGCGTTTATTGGGGCCCATTAAGCGGTACATGGGTTCTGAAATTTCAGGATTAATAATATAGAACTTATACGCTAGTTCCACATGGATATATTGCTGGGTTTTGAGTTCCTTTAGGATAAAGTCCAATTCGCCAATCCGTGTTTTCCCCTCCTCAATTAGAATATTGTTCAAGATCACTTCATACTGCTTCGATGTCGAAATTAAATGGTTAAAAACATATTCCATTTGATGCCCCAACCTAAGGTTGGTTGGTAAGGCAATGGATACCAATTGAGCGGAATCCCACTCTGGAAATTCAAATTGTTGCAGTCCGAACTGCTGTTTTTTCCAAAGGGGAGCGCTTGCATAGAAGCCTTTTAGAAGTTCTTTCACCCAATAAAAGTATTGGATTTATCGTTTGGGATACGTTTGCCACTATTTTACCACTAAGATCCAGAAGGATAAAGGCAGACTTAATGGTAAGAATATCCCCTTTTTATTTGAGCAAAACTGTAACTAAACGGCAAGATGGTCGTCAATAGAAAAACCATCCTTATGACCCGCACCCAATTGCTATCGGTACTATTTCTACAGCTAACTTTTATAACAGCCCAGAACCAAGTAAACCTACCCCCGCAGAATGAGCTTGAACAACTTTTAATTGAAAACCAGGTACCCGCCCTTGGCATAAGTACCATAGAAGATGGCCAAGTGACCAACTCCTTTGTGCTTGGTCATCTTAAGGACAGTATAATTGCTCCCAATGATGCCCTTTTTGATACGGCATCCATAGCTAAGTCCATAACGACTTGGCTTACCCTCCGATTAGTGGATAATGGATTATTTGATTTGGATGAACCTCTTTACCAATACTGGATTGACCCAGATGTAACCAATGACCCATTTCATAAACAATTAACCGCCCGCCACGTGCTTGGACATCAATCAGGGTTTAAAAACTGGCGATATATGAATGAGGATGGCAAATTGACTTTTGATTTTGAACCTGGCACACAAGTACAGTATTCTGGTGAAGGCTTTGAATATCTTAAGGAAGCACTAACCAGAAAATTCAAGACTTCCTTTAGCGAAATGGTACATCAGTGGATTTTTGATCCTTATGAAATGGAAAACTCACATGTGGTTTGGGATGAAAACATCAATGTTTCAAAACTGGTCATCGCTCATGACACCAATATCTCGCCCTATATTTTTGATGTGGAAGAACGGAAAAAAGCAAGTGCTGCGGACAATTTTATGACAACGGTTAAAGATCTTGCCACTTTTGGCAAAAATGTGATGGAGAGAAAGGGGATATCCGATCGTATCTATGCTGAAATGATTAATCCAAGATCGGAAGTAAGGGAGGGTGTTGCTTTTGGTTTAGGCTGGATTATTTTTGAGCACCTAGCGGATAATGAATATGCCCTTTTAAATGCAGGAAGCGATAAGGGGGTCAACGCCATTTTACTCTTACTTCCAAAATCAAAAAATGGTGTCGTTTTTCTTACCAATGGGGACAATGGAAGAAAATTGGTCATGCAGCTTGTGGGCAGAACATTAAGGTTAGGGCCAGAAATCTTAAATAGATTTTAAAAAGAGGCTGGTGTTTCCCATAAATATGAAAATATCCTTTTGCACTAAAAACACTAATTCAAGGACAACTGATATAAACCGCTTTCCTTTAAAATAAAGCCTAGGGAAGTATATAATGAAATGGCCGCTTTTCGATGATGACCAGAAAATAATAGGATTTCACTTAAATTGAGCTTATGTCCTTCTTCCAATAGGCCTTGAATAAGTTTTCTACCGATTCCTTTTCCGCGATACTGTTCATTTACAACAACATCCTCAATCATACCTTTATGGCCAGAAATTACTTTATAGGTGGCCATAAGGGCCATTCCAATAATCTCGTTTTGGTGCTGGCAGACATAGAGAATGGTTTCATTGGTAGTGGCCACCTCGCGTGCTTCAAGTTGGGGAATGGAGGCATTTAATTTTTCGAAAAGCGCATGTACTTGCCCATTAGTTGTATCGTTGAAGTTGGAAGCCCCCAATCTTTTAAAGACGAACCCATCATTTCCTGTTTCTTTCATAGCAGTCCACAGTTTACGTATTTTGCTTTACAAAGGTAACTTCCTAAGCATAGTATTGTGTTATCAAATTCCAATTAAATAACCCTTTAGTTAACTTTTCTTAAAAGATTTTTTCGCTTTACAGAATGACGTAATTTTAACAAATGGCTATGGAACAGAAAAGAGGATTTCGTTTTACTACTTACGAAGCTCCCAATATTTCTCCCTTTGAAAAACTTTTTGAGATTTTTCAAGAATTGATCACCCATACCTCTGGCGATTTCGATGAGGCTATTGAATGGCTACGCCAGTTGGACAAGGAGTATGAGTTGACCGATGAGGACTATACAATTGATGATTTTATTGAAGATTTGAAACGCAAGGGGTACATCCGAGAGGA
>JBCBZA010000089.1:0-16015 GCA_039815575.1 Bacteroidota bacterium
GGTAATGGCCTATGGTGTAATTGGCAACACTACTGGTTTTGGTCCAGTCATTCTAGGTTCGAGTCCTAGTAGGCCAACGCAAGCCCGACATCATGTCGGGCTTTTTTGTGATCTAGCCTCTGTTTTCCTAAAAAAGTAACCCTTATCTCCTCACTACGCTAAATAAGGTCACCCAAGATTAAACAAAAGTTATTTTGTAAGGGTTTCTTTACCACTATCATGAAATATTTGCTATTTTGTTCGTTCAGGCGTTTAACCAACCACTTATCGTTTTAGAATGGATTACTTTGTCATTACCAGCATTCTTGTATTCCTTTCGGCCGTTTTCGGATATATTAACTTACGGATATTCAAATTACCCAATACTATTGGGTTGACACTTATTACCATTTTATTCACTTTGGGCGTTTTTGCCCTGAGTTATTATGACGATACGCTTCTTAAAGCGGAACGGTTTATCATATCAAAAATTGATTTTAAGGTCGTCTTGCTTGATATCATGTTGAGCTTTCTTCTGTTTGCCGGAGCCCTACATACCGACCTCAATAAGTTGAAAGAGCAACGTTGGCCTGTGTTGGTATTTGCCACCTTTGGCGTATTGGTTTCTACCTTTTTAATAGGCGTAGGGATGTATTATGTGTTAATGGCTCTTGAACTTCATGTATCATTTATATACTGTTTGTTGTTTGGGGCATTGATCTCTCCCACGGACCCCATTGCTGTTTTGGGAATTTTGAAAAAAGCCGGAGCACCAAAAAAGCTGGAGATTAAAATCGTTGGAGAGTCCCTCTTTAATGACGGGGTTGGTGTTGTCGTGTTTTTGACCCTATTTGGTTTGGCCAATGGTTCCGAAACGGGTTTTTCCATAACGGGCATTCTCGAACTTTTTGTAATTGAGGTATTTGGAGGGTTGCTTTTAGGAATTGTTTTAGGTGGGTTGACCTATTATTTCCTTAAAAAAATTGATGACTACAATATTGAGGTCATCATCACACTGGCTACAGTAATGACAGGAACCATATTGGCAACACATCTTCATGTTTCGGCACCGCTCGCCATGGTAGTGGCTGGGCTTATGGTAGGAGGTAACAAAACTAGGGAGCGGGCCATGTCAAAATTGACAGAAGATTACGTAGATAAGTTTTGGGAACTTATTGATATTCTATTGAATACCATTCTGTTTGTCTTAATTGGAATGGAAATGCTCGTTTTGGAATTCAATAGCATTTATATCTATGCAGGTCTTTTGGCCATACCCATAGCTATGGTCTGTCGCTATTTATCATTAATCATACCGGTACAACTATTTCAAAAACGATTGGATTTTGTACCCAATACCAATCTGATCATGACTTGGGGAGGACTTCGAGGTGCCATTTCCATTGCATTGGCTTTGGGGTTGACGGAAGCGATGGAACGCGATCTTTTTTTGGTCATTACCTACATCATAGTCATCTTTTCGATTTTGGTGCAAGGATTGACCATTGAAAAACTCATAACAAAGTTGAAATTAAATCCTGACGCAACAGGGTAACGGAAAAATTTGACGGTGCTAAAAGTGCCGTCCCAATATGAAATCGATATATTGAACTAGATACCACTATATGAATTCCATTAAAACATTTGTTGTCCTTTTGATTTGTCTGGCTTGTGTATCCAATGCGCACGCCCAGGATAAACAAACCTATAAAGTGGGAGTCCTACTGGATAGGACAAATCCAGAGTTATCCCCCTTAATTGATAAATTAAAAAACGAGATAAAAGCCGTTGTTGGTGAGGATGCTATTATTGAGTTTCCTGATGATGCCCTTTTGGTGAATGATTTTAATTTGGAAAGGGCCAAAAGTAATTACAACCAGCTTTTGGCTGACGATGTCGATATCATTTTAGCCTTTGGAGTCCTTAATAACGAAATTATTAGTCCGCTCAATATTCATAAAAAACCTACCATACTTTTTGGTGCGGTAAATAGGGATGTGCAACAATTGGACCTTTCAAAGACCAGTTCTGGAATAGACAATTTCACCTATCTAATTGAATCGGAATCCTACCAAGATGATTTAAATCGATTCAAGGAGCTCAGTGATTTTAAAAATCTGGGAATTGCCATTGACGCATCCATTGCGAAGATTTTGCCCCTAAAAGAAATCTTTGATGCTGAATTAACCTCATTAAATGCAGCCTATCGCTTAATCACCTTTGATTCTGTAGATGATATCATCAACAATCTTGAAGGAACGGATGCCCTGTATATGGCAGGTGGATTTTTTATGACCTCCAAAGAAAAGAAGGTTTTAATACAGGAACTTCTTAAACGCAAACTGCCGTCATTTACCGTTAATGGCCCCGCCGATGTCCAAATGGGCTTTTTGGCAACCTTACAGGCCGAAGAGAATTTAGATCAGTTTTTTAGGCGGATTGCCCTAAATATCGAAGCTTATGTTACAGGAACGCCAATGTCGGAAATGCCTGTTTTTATAGATTACAATCCAAGGTTGACCATAAATTACAATACTTCCGATGCCATTGGGTTTCCCATTAAATACAGCCTGATTGGTGAAACGGATTTTGTTGGGGAGTTTAGGAATGTACTTTCCGAAAAGGAATATGATTTGCTTGCGGCCATCAATCAAGCGTTAGAACAAAATTTATCCATTCAGTCCAACCAAAGAGATGTGGATTTAGCTTCACAGGACATAAAGACCGCCAATAGTAATTATTTACCATCCCTTACCGCTTCAGGCACGGCGACCTATGTGGATCCAGACTTGGCGGAGATCAGTAACGGACAAAATCCCGAGTTTTCGACCGCAGGGAACATAACGCTCAACCAAACTGTTTTTTCGGAGTCGGCCAATGCCAATATTGCGATTCAAAAAAAATTACAGAAAGCCCAACAAGAAGATTTTAATGCTTCCCAATTGGACTTGATTTTCGATGCAGCCAATGCCTATTTTAATGTCTTGATTCTAAAGGCAAATACCCAAATACAAGTCCGTAATGTGGATTTAACCAAGCGGAATCTGGAAATTTCAGAACAAAATTTTGAGGCAGGGCAATCCGGAAAGTCCGATATGCTTCGCTTTAGAAGTGAAATGGCCCAAAATACACAGGCCATGGTCGAGGCGATCAACCAATTGGAACAGGGTTTTTTGTTCCTTAATCAGGTATTGAACAATCCCACGGATTACGAAATTGATGTTGCAGATGTAAAAATGGATGAAGGCGTTTTTGAGCAATACGAATATGAAGAGCTGTTTGGACTGTTGGATAATCCTACGCTTCGCGAACCTTTTATAAAATTTCTGATTCAGGAAGCTTACAAAAATGCCCCGGAGTTAAGGTCTTTGGGGTATAGCCTTGAAGCTACCGATCGCAACATTCGGTTAAACGGTTATGGGCGTTTTTTGCCTACAGTGGCACTACAGGGACAGTACAATTCTACCTTTAGCCGTTCCGGAGCTGGAAGTACTGCCAATCCAAATTTTGGAGTCGCATTAGTGGATAATTCGTATACCGCGGGCGCAAGCATTTCCATACCAATTATCAATCAAAACTTAAATAATATCAATCGACAAACGGCATTGATCCAAAAGGATCAGTTGGAAATCAACAAAGACAATTTGGAGCTGGGTATTGCGGTCAATGTTAGAAACGGGGTATTGAACCTTGTGAATCAAATGTCCAATATTGAATTATCAAAAATATCTGAAGAAACGGCGGCCGAAGCCCTTGAGCTCACGCGAGCCTCCTATTCCGAAGGAGCTGTGAACATTGTACAGCTATTGGATGCGCAAAACAACTATTTGGATGCACAACTGGCCCGGGCCAATGCGGTCTATAACTTTTTAATTAATGCATTACAATTAGAGCGGTTTTTGGGCTACTATTTTCTTTTAAATACAGAAGAGGAAAATGATGCCTTTAGACAGCGTTTTTTTGAATTTCTAAATACTCAAAATTAATTGACGAAAACACTTGAAACATGAAAATAATACAACAATTCGTTTTTTTATCGGCATTTATCCTACTTCTGGTGTCCTGTGGTGGCGAAGAAAAAAAGGAAGAAACCACACTGCGACCTGTAAAATATATGGAGATTGGATTTTTAGGGGGAGGCAAGTCGAGAACGTTTAGTGGTACGGCCAGAACCGATAAAATCATTAATCTCAGTTTTAGAAATTCAGGTATTATTACCCAGTTTGACCTAAAACTGGGCCAAAAGGTGGAAAAAGGGCAATTATTGGCCAAGCTGGACAATGTACAGTCCCGTCTTGCTTATGAACAATCCATAACCCAATTGAACAGTGCTGCTTCACAGGTTAATACGGCTAAATTAAGCCTTAATCGAGTACGCACCTTATACGAAAAAGGAAGTACCTCCCTCAGTGATTTTGAGGCGGCTAAAAACTCCTTTAGAAATGCAGAAGAGAGCTACAAATCGGCAAAAAGGGGGGTAGAAATCCAACAGGAACAAATCAATTATGGTTATATCTACGCTCCGGAAGATGGCACCATAGCTTCAGTATCGGCTGAAATTGATGAAAATGTAAGTCCGGGCCAGGCTGTGGCGGTCTTAAATGCAGGTACCGATATGGAAATTACCCTAGGCATTCCCGAAAGCATTATTAATGGTGTCCAGGTGAATATGGATGTCTTGGTGGACTTCACTTCAATAGAGGAAGACCAATTTAAAGGTAGGGTATCGGAGGTGGCTCCCGCTGTAGATGCCAATACGTCAACGTACCCCGTTAGGGTGGTCGTTACCAATCCTAGTGATGCAATAAAGAGTGGTATGGCAGCCAATGTGGCTTTTGATTTTGGAGAATACAAATCTAATGACAATATCCTTGTAGTACCTGCGCATGCCGTAGGGGAAGATAGTAATGGACGTTTTGTATTTCTCGTGGAAGGGGAGGGAGCAACGGCCAAGGTAAAGAAACAGGGGGTACAATTAGGGAATTTAACGGCTCAAGGGTTTGAAGTGACCTCTGGCCTTTCCTCGGGGCAACGGATAGCAGTAGCTGGTCTACAAACGCTTTTGGATGGTCAAGAAGTAAGGTTACAATAACAACACCATAACGAACCAGACTATGAATTTAGCGAAATTCTCTATTGATAAAAACCGCATCACCTTTATGGTGTTGGGCACTATCATTCTTTTGGGAATCAATATGTATTTCAATTTGTCCCAAGATAGTATGCCGCCCTACACGGTCCGCGTGGCTACGGTAGTTTCCCAATTTCCAGGAGCCAGCCCAGAGCGAGTGGAGCAATTGGTCACCGACAAAATTGAAAAAGTGGCACAGGAGCTTCCTGAGCTTAAAGAAGTAACCAGTACGTCACGTACCGGGCTCTCTGTGGTTAGCGTTTCTTTAAAAGATGAAGTTGCTCCAGAGACGCTCCAGTCCGTTTGGGATCGTTTACGCAGAAAATTGAACGCCATTCAAGGCCTTCCTTCCGGGGTGAATCCTAATTTGAATGACGATGGCATTGGCGATGTATATGGTATTGTGGTAGGATTGACCTCAGATGGATTTAGCTACGCCGAAATGAAAGACTATGCTGATGATATCAAGGATGACCTCATAAAATTACCGGATGCGGCCAAAGTGGAACTGGGTGGGGTACAAGATGAACGTGTTTTTGTGGAATTTGATAATACTCGATTGAAGGAATATGGGTTATCTGCTTCCAAGTTGCAACAGAGTATTGGCGCTACCAATATCTTAAGTTCGGGCGGGCAGATCAATGTGGGTGATGAACGTATCATTTTGGAGCCTACTGGTAATTTCGATTCCGTAGAGGACATAAAAAATATGCTCATTGCTGTGGGCAACGGATCTCAGTTATTAAAACTTGGTGATATCACAACGGTGACCAAAGGGTATATTGATCCACCTACACAGATTGTAAGTGTAGATGGGAAAGAAGCTATTTCGTTGCATGTAAACCTTAAGGAGGATAAGAATATCGTTTACTTGGGAGAGGCCGTAGACGAAATAGTGGACCAATGGCAGCAACGATTGCCGGTAGGATTGGAATTGACCAGGGTGTCTTCCCTAGATGACTATATCAATGTTAAGGTGAGCGATTTTATGGTGAACCTCATACAATCCATAAGTATTGTATTGATTGTGATGTTGATTTTTTTGGGTTTTAGAACGGGGTTTGTCATTGCCAGTTTAATTCCTATTGTAACCATTATGACGCTAATGCTTATGGGCATCATTAATATGGGACTGAACCAGGTAACCCTGGCAGCTTTGATTATGGCACTGGGGATGTTAGTGGACAATGCCATTGTTGTGGCCGAAACTATTATGGTGAAGTTGGAGCAGGGCATGGAAAAGTACAAAGCTGCCATAGAAGCTTTTTCCGAATTGTGGATGCCGCTATTGATTTCTACTTTGACCACTTCCGCGGCATTTTTGGCCTTCTACCTTTCGCCCACTACCATGGGGGACATTGTAGGGCCCATTTTTGTGGTAATTACCATTGCTCTTATGTCCTCTTGGCTCATTGCTTTGACCGTCATTACCATGTTCTGTTATATGTTCTTGAAGGTGGCCCCTAAAGGAGAGAAAAAACCTGGTTTGGTGGACCGCATCATCAATGCAGCCAAGCGATACTACAAAGATTTGATTTTGGTAGCCCTTCGCCATAAATATAAAGTTATCATCGGGATATTTGTGGCCTTTTTCCTTTCGTTATATGGGTTTGGATATATTCCCTTTATCTTCTTTCCAGATAGTGACCGGAACATGATTACCATCGATATCAATCTTCCGGAGGGGAATAGAATTGAGCGCACTAAGGAAGTAGTAGCAGAGATTGAACAATATATGACGGATTCCTTACGAACTGGTGGTGGCCGAGAAAGAGGGATTGAAAACTGGTCTTCCTATATTGGCGAAGGACCGGAATCCTATGATTTGGGGTATTCTCCGGACGAAGCGAATTCCAATTATGCCCATATCTTGGTCAATACCACCACCTTTGAAGAAAATGCAGAGATGGTTAAACGATTGGATGCCTATGCCTTTCAGAACTTTCCAAATGCGGATATAAAGGTTGGGTTTTTGAGTTCTGGGGGTGGTGGAACACCGATCGAAATTAAAGTATCCGGACCAGAACCTGACCAGCTCTCCAGTATTGCGGAAACGGTGAAGCAAAAATTGTCTGGAATTGAATTTACCAAGAATGTCAAGGATGATTGGGGGCCAAAAAGTAAGAAGTTCTTGATTGAAATCGATCAGAACCGAGCCCAAACTGCTGGGATTACCAGTTCTGATATTGCTACATCCCTGCAGACCGTTTTAGATGGTTTTCAAACTGGGGAGTATCGTGAAGATGACAAGTCCATTCCAATTTTGATGCGTAGCGGAGATAGCCAACAGCAAACCTTGGCCTCTTTGGAAACCTTGAATATCTATTCACAAAACAGTGGTAAGAGTGTTCCTTTATTGCAAGTGGCCAATATTGTACCGGCATGGCAATATGCCAAAATAAAAAGGCTTGATCTTAGACGGACGATTAATGTTAGCAGTGAATTAAGGGAAGGAGGAAACGCTTCAGCAATCATGTCTGTAGTAACCCCATGGTTGGAAGAACAGATAAATGGGGTTTGGCCAGAGGGGTATTCCTATGAACTTGGGGGTGATGCCAAACAAACGGCAGATAATATGGGTCCTATTATAGGATACCTTCCTATTTCCGGTTTTATCATCGTTTTATTATTGATAATTCAGTTCAATTCGTTCCGGAAAATGACCATGGTAGTACTTACCATCCCCTTGGGGATTATTGGGGTAGTCATTGGTTTATTGGTTTTTCAAGAAGCTTTTGGTTTTATGCCCTTTTTAGGTGTGATTTCCTTGGCTGGGATTGTCATTAACAACGCCATTGTTCTCATTGACCGGATGGAGGTGGAAGTGGCAGCAGGTCGTACTGACCAAGATTCTGTTATTGCCGCTTGTTTGCAAAGGTTCAGACCCATTTTACTATCTACGTTTACCACCGTTCTGGGATTGGTACCCTTGTATTTATCAGGTGGCGAAATGTGGGAAGGGATGGCCGTCAGTATCATGATTGGGCTCTTGTTTGGTACGGTTATTACCTTACTTTTTATCCCATCGCTTTACAGCGCCCTTTTCAAGGTCAATTATAAAGGATATCAATTTGATGAGGCGCTATTGGATGCGTAACCATGAACGAACAAAGTAGAAAACTAAAACAGTTTTTTAAACAGCTGGGGCAGTCCGTTCTTTTCTGGATAGTTGCCATGGCATTTTTTGCCATTTTTAGATATTACGGTCTCGCAGAGGAAGAAGGAATGACCACCTCCCTAGAACATAGTTTTCCCAAGGCGTTGTCAATGTTCGCGTTGTTTGGTCTATTTATTGGTGTTGTCAGTGCCTTCATAGAATTCTTTTTGGATAGGTATTTGTCAAAGCGCCTGTCTTTGGGATTGAATTTGCTGATAAGTTTTCTTGCCTACCTCATTACGACCGTTATACTGTCCACCCTAATTATTGAAATAACCAATGCGGTATACGACTTGGGGATTAACAACAACAGGGGGTGGTGGATATATGACAAAACCTTTTGGGCACTCATTTTATATATGACTTTTTCCGCTTTAGTACTGTCATTTATCCAAATTGCAAATGACAAATTTGGTAAAGGGGTTTTCTTAAAGATGCTCTTCGGAAAATATAAGGAACCAAAGGAGGAGGAACGTATTTTTATGTTTTTGGACCTAAAATCGTCAACGGCCATTGCCGAAGAACTCGGGCATTTAAAATATAGCCAACTGATTCAGGACTGTTTTTATGATTTGAATGAAATAGTGACCAATTACGATGCCGAAATTTATCAATACGTTGGTGATGAGGCTGTATTGAGTTGGCCCTATCAAAAAGGGCTCTCAAATAACAATTGTGTCAAACTCTTTTTCGCATTCAGACAGAAACTGCTTGATAAAAAGGAATATTACCATAGCAAATACGGGACTTCTCCTGAATTTAAGGCAGGTTTGCACGGGGGCGTGTTGATGGTTGCTGAGGTAGGTGTTGTAAAAAAGGAAGTAGCGTATCATGGTGATGTGATAAATACTTCCGCCAGAATACAAGCAGAATGCAATACGCATAAAGTTCCCATCTTGATTTCTGAAAAACTACTGATGGATTTAGAGATAGGGTCCTTTTTTTCTACAAAGCACTTGGGTAATGTGCTATTGAAGGGAAAACAGAAAAAAGTAAATATTCATACGTTGATAAGCAATGTTTGAAAAGTTATACCGGCATCGATTTGAGTTTTTTCTGTCCAGCCAAGTAGCGGTTCTCTTCGGCTCTTTACTCGTGCCACCTGCGGTCTTTGAAAACTTTCTCGATCCAATACTGTTTTTGGTTAATCTACTTGCGGGAGTTTTGTTACTGTCGCACATTAAAAAGCTGATGTTGTTTTCCATTGCCATGTTAGGGGTTAGCTTTATTGTTTTTATTTTTTCCCTAGAGGGGCCAAGTGAATCCACAACCTTAGGATTTATCAGAATGATAGGTTATTTCCTTTTTTACCTTGTAGTCACCTTTGAAATCATACGACAAGTTTGGAATGCCAAAGAAATAAATGGGAAGGTGATTTTTGGATTGACAAGCGGTTACATTTCATTGGGACTGCTTGGTTTTTTTGTTTGCCTTAGTATTGAATTAATATATCCGGGCTCGTTTCAAGGGGCCTTGTTAGATGCCGCAGGACAAACACAATCATTAGCGGAGCAATTGATGTATTTTAGCTTTGTTACCTTATTGACCATTGGTTATGGAGATATCTTACCGGTGACGGATTTAGCTCAAAAAGCATCCATATTGATTGGGTTATCCGGTCAGTTTTATCTGGTCATTATTACTGCTGTAGTGGTCGGAAAATATGTCTCGAAGAACAAATGATCACCGTTCCACCACTATTTTAAAATACTGCTTTTAACGATAGCCTTCGTCAAATCCTTAGCATAATTTTTGGCTGTATTTTCTAGATTAGTAGGGTCTTTTATTTCAAAACGCCCTACCCATTGAAGGTTGTCACTTGCACTTTCGGCTAGACGGTATAAACTACTTTCAAAAACGTATTTGGTGCCAACTTTAAGTTGGTCCGGTTCCCATGTGGTAATGGGGTAGTAGGTTAGATATCGCCCAAACCTACCAACGCGTGCCGGCACATAGGCTGTTGAGGAATTTCCAGGAATCACATCAGTGTATTCTTCCGTATTGATTAAGTTGGTGACCAGGGCGCCATCAAATCCATTGGACATCAATCTTTTCTTTAATGCTACCAATTCATCATCCGAATATTTTTTATTGATGTTTACTATACCATTGGTGGAATGGGAGGCGATTCCTTTTAAACCGTTTCCTGCCATTTGTTCGACAATGCTGTTTTCAAATTTTATTCTGGCCGTTTTATCTTTTGATCGGCCTATTACAAGTATTTTTTCGTATTCGCTTTTTGTTTTGCTGACCTTTTCGAAGCTGGTCAGATAGGAAGAGCATCCTGATAAAAGAATAACGAAGATTAGTCCCGAGAGGATGTAGCGTGAATTCATAATAAGTTGGATTTTCTTAAGTTTTTGATACTTCCCTAAAATAAGAATTATTAAGATCTGTTTCTTCTTTATCAAATGGGTCAATAGATGGTTGCGAATCTGATTTTGCAGAAATTAGAATTATCCTATCTTTGCACCACGCAAATGAAATACGGAGTATTCATGAGGGGACCACAAGTCCCCTCTTTTATTGCTCAAATTTATGTTTAAGGAAAAGGTAGAAGAACTACTGAACAGGGCTTTAGCTAAACGGGAAGACTTGTTTTTATTGGACTTTACCGTTGGAGGTGACAACACTATTAAAATAGTATTGGATGGGGACAAAGGCATTTCCTTAAACGACTGTATGGAAATAAGTCGTGCTATTGAACATAACTTGGATAGGGAAGAAGAGGACTTCTCATTGGAGGTCACTTCGGCAGGAGCAACCACTCCGTTGATGCTTCCCAGACAATACAAAAAAAATGTGGGCCGCCGTTTAGAAGTGGTGGCCAATGCGGTAAAGATGGAAGGAAAATTAATCCAGGTGACCAATGAGGGCATTACCTTGGAGTGGAAAGCAAGAGAACCCAAACCGGTTGGTAAGGGAAAGCATACGGTTGAGAAAAAACAGGAAGTAGCCTTTTCAGAGATTGAAAGGGCCAAAGTGGTATTAAAATTTTAATGGCAGCATAAAAATGGAAAATCTGGCGCTTATTGAATCCTTTTCAGAATTTAAGGATGATAAGTTTATTGACAGGGTGACGTTAATGGCAATCTTGGAAGAAGTCTTCCGGAATGCCCTAAAAAAGAAGTTTGGCTCCGATGACAACTTCGATATTATTATCAACCCGGATAAAGGGGATTTGGAGATATGGAGAAACCGAATCGTTGTAGAGGACGGGGAGGTGGAAGAACCTAATGAAGAAATTTCCTTAAGCGAGGCGCGTAAGATAGAACCTGACTTTGAGGTAGGGGAAGATGTATCGGAGGAAGTAAAATTAATGGATTTGGGTAGGCGTTCCATTTTGGCATTGCGTCAAAACTTGATTGCTAAAATCCATGAACACGATAATACCACCATCTACAAACAATTTAAGGATTTAGAGGGGGAGATTTATACGGCTGAGGTGCACCATATTCGTCACAAGGCCATCATTCTTTTGGATGACGAGGGTAACGAAATCATCATGCCCAAGGATAAACAGATTCCATCGGATTTCTTTAGAAAAGGGGATAATGTTCGAGGTATTATTGAAAGTGTGGAGTTAAAGGGAAATAAGCCCGCCATCATTATGTCAAGGACATCACCAAAGTTCTTGGAACAGTTGTTTTTCCAAGAAATTCCTGAAGTATTTGATGGTTTAATTTCCATTAAGAAAGCCGTTAGAATACCAGGAGAAAAAGCAAAGGTGGCCGTTGATTCATATGATGATAGAATAGATCCCGTTGGGGCTTGTGTGGGGATGAAAGGTTCACGTATCCACGGTATTGTTAGGGAATTGGGCAATGAAAATATTGATGTCATCAATTGGACCAACAATACCCAATTGATGGTAACCAGGGCTTTGAGCCCAGCCAGGGTCACTTCGGTGAAATTGGATGATGAGAAAAAGACGGCCCAAGTGTATTTGAAACCTGAGGAAGTTTCCAAAGCTATTGGTCGAGGGGGACACAACATACGTTTGGCAGGTCAATTGACTGGTTATGAAATAGATGTATTCCGTGAAGGGGTTGAGGAAGATGTAGAATTAACAGAATTTTCCGATGAAATCGATTCATGGATTATTGAAGAGTTTAAGAAAATAGGACTCGATACGGCGCGAAGTGTCTTGGAACAAGATGTAGACGATTTGATCAAACGTACGGATTTAGAGGAAGAGACAGTAAACGAGGTCGTGCGAATCCTCAAAGCTGAGTTTGAAGATTAAATTATATTTGCACACAATTTACAGGGAGTATTAGATTTTTATGGCAGATAACCCAACAATACGATTAAACAAAGTTCTACGTGAATTAAACATTTCATTGGATAGGGCTGTGGACCATTTGGCTTCAAAAGGACATGAAATTGAAGCACGTCCCACGACCAAAATCACCAATGAGGTCTATCAGGTATTGTTGGATGAATTCCAGACCGATGCCAGTAAAAAAGCTGCTTCCCAAGAAGTAGCGGAGGAAAAAATGAAGGAGAAGGAAGAACTTCGCCTTCAAATGGAGCGTGAGCAGGAGGAACGCAGACTGGCACGTGAAAAAAGACAAGCCGCTTCCGAGAAAGTCATCCGCGGAAAGGCAGAACTTTCGGGGCCCAAAACTGTAGGTAAAATCGATTTGGACAAAAAACCGGAACCTCCAAAGCCTAAGGAGGAGCCCGTGGTTCAGAAAGAAGAACCGAGACCGAAGCCCGCAAAAGTAGCAGAGAAAAAGGTCGAAGAAAAGCCACCCGAGGAAACCCCGGTAGTCGAAGAGGCCAAGGAACCAGAGGCCATTGAAACCCAGTATCAAAAGCTTTCGGGGCCCAAACTTACAGGGGATAAAATAGATTTAAGTAAGTTCCAAAAACCCAAAAAGAAAAAAGAAGAACCTAAAGCGGAATCTCCCGCAGCTTCTGACCGAAAGAAAAGGAGAAAGCGGATCATCAGTAAAAATGATGCCTCTGGTCCTGGAAATAACCGGGGAAGAAATGGACAAAGAAAAGGAGGGCAACGACAAGCGGTAGCCAAGGTGGAGCCCACTGAGGAAGAAATCCAGAAACAGGTCAGGGAAACCTTGGAAAAACTTCAAGGAAAAACCAATAAGGGTAAGGGTGCCAAATACAGACGGGAGAAAAGGGACCTTCACCGCCAACAATCCGAGAAAGAACTCGAGCTACAGGAAAAAGAAAGTAAACTACTTAAGGTTACTGAATTCGTTACCGTTAACGAGGTTGCCACAATGATGAATGTTTCCACTACAGAAATTATTTCTGCTTGTATGTCCTTGGGAATGATGGTAACATTGAACCAACGTCTGGACGCCGAAACCTTAAGTATTGTAGCAGAGGAATTTGGCTATGAAGTAGAGTTTGTAACCGCAGAGATTGAGGAGTCCATTGAAGTAGAAGAAGATGCTCCGGAGGATTTGGAACACAGAGCACCTATAGTTACCGTCATGGGCCACGTGGATCATGGCAAAACTTCTTTGTTGGATTACATTAGAGAAGAAAATGTAATTGCTGGCGAAAGTGGTGGTATTACACAACACATAGGAGCCTATGGAGTTACTTTGGATTCAGGACAAAAAATGACCTTCCTGGATACACCCGGTCACGAAGCATTTACTGCCATGCGTGCTCGGGGTGCCCAAGTTACGGACATCGCCATTATCGTAGTTGCAGCTGATGACGATATTATGCCTCAAACAAAAGAGGCGATCAGTCACGCCCAAGCAGCTGCTGTCCCTATTGTATTTGCTATCAATAAAATTGATAAGTCTACAGCCAATCCGGACAAAATTAAAGAGGGACTAGCAGGAATGAATCTCTTGGTCGAAGACTGGGGAGGTAAGATACAGTCCCATGACATTTCAGCAAAAACGGGACAGGGAGTAAAAGAATTGTTGGAAAAGGTCTTGCTGGAGGCAGAATTATTGGAACTGAAGGCCAATCCGGAACGTCTTGCTTCGGGTACGGTGGTAGAAGCATTTTTGGACAAGGGACGCGGTTATGTATCCACCATATTGGTCCAGAATGGTACGTTGCAGGTTGGGGATTATGTTTTGGCAGGTACGTGCAGTGGTAAGGTAAAGGCCATGCAAGATGAGCGTGGCAAAAATATAAAAGGCGCCGGACCAGCTACGCCTATTTCTATCTTGGGTCTTGATGGTGCACCACAGGCAGGGGATAAGTTCAATGTATTGGATGATGAGCGTGAGGCGAAACAAATTGCGACCAAACGTTCCCAATTACAACGTGAGCAATCCGTTAGGACACAACGTCATATCACCCTTGATGAGATTGGTAGAAGAATTGCTTTGGGTGACTTTAAGGAATTGAATATTATACTCAAAGGAGATGTGGATGGATCGGTCGAGGCTTTAACAGATTCCTTCCAGAAACTTTCTACAGACGAAATTCAAGTCAACATCATACATAAGGGCGTTGGGGCCATCACAGAATCCGATGTTTTATTGGCAAGTGCTTCGGATGCCATCATTATTGGATTTAATGTAAGGCCCATGGGTAATGCTCGGACCATCGCTGACAAAGAGGAAATTGATATTCGAACCTACTCCATTATTTACGATGCCATCAATGACCTGAAAGATGCCATGGAAGGAATGCTTTCTCCAGAAATGAAGGAAGAGGTCACCGGTAATGCAGAAATTAGGGAAACCTTTAAAATATCTAAGATTGGAACCATTGCAGGTTGTATGGTCACCAGTGGTAAGATCTTTAGAAATTCCCGAATTCGATTGATTCGGGATGGGGTTGTCGTATTTACTGGAGAATTGGCCTCCTTGAAACGATTCAAAGATGATGTCAAAGAAGTCTCCAAAGGGTATGATTGTGGTCTTCAGGTAAAAAATTACAACGACATCAGGGTTGGTGATTTAATTGAAGCTTTCCAAGAAGTAGCAGTAAAGAAAAAACTATAGGCTTTTTATCGGGAATCCCCCTCAGGTTTCAATAACATGGCGCTGGGATACTTTTTACGTACTTCCCTAAAACGTCTTTCTGCCTCCAAGGGGTCTTGAAATTTTCCCAATCGCACTCGATAGGTAGGTTCTTGGAATTCAATTTTGGAGTACCATCCGGGGAAATCAATCTCAACTTGTGATTTTAAGTTTTGCGCCTTTTGATAACTCCCAAAACCAACTTGGATCTGATAGTATCCTTTATTTGAATTCACTTTGTTGTATACTTTGACCAATTGATCAATTTTTGGATTTTGTTCAATGGTCACCGTTCCTTCCTGTGCATAAATATAGGTTGCAGAAGAAAGAAAGAATAAGAAAACAACAAAAGTTCTCATAGGTCTGAATTGGACGTTAAAAATTTTGTTCAACAAAACTAATTTTTTAAAAGTTAAACAATCCCAAATTTAATTATTTAGAACAGTTATAAATTATCCATTTAGAATATCTTAAAATTTTTAAAAAGCCAGTTGTGTCGTATTTTTGCCGAGGAATTTAGGTGCAATAAAAAGCAAGTTTTTGAGTTCAATAACGAAAATTGTGCCATAATTTTGACAGTAAGCGTTTTATGACGAAAAGGACTTTTTACAAAGTTTGCACTTCAAAAGATTTCAGCTTGTTTTTATTGCTGATTTCTTTTTTCTTTTCTACCCATTCTTTTTCACAAGAGGCTCCAGCAGAAGATGCTTCGGAACCTGAAGCGGCGGAAGGCGTTTGTGGTCCGGGTGATGCGGCAAAAGGCAGACAACTCTTTAATCA
>JBCBZA010000295.1:0-1534 GCA_039815575.1 Bacteroidota bacterium
CAACTTTACCGCACAAGGATAATGTTTTTGAGGAATATCATTCTTTGAGCAAATTCGTACAAAGAATTTACTAACTGGCGTTTAGTAAAGTAGAGACAGATACCTGTCTTCCTTTGAAACCTTTTAGCACAAGGGGCATTTGCAGCCCCTTGTAGACTAAAAAGCTTTTTTCGATGGTTTCCATCTCGTTAGATTAAACTCCGAAGAAACCACTGATGACACCTCCGGCAATCACCAAGAAGAGACAAGCACCTAGCCAGCCCATAAGTTTCTTGGTTACGTCCTGGTCCCCATTGTTCCATGCAATGTAAACTCTTATCGCCCCGACAAGACCTACAATGCCCCCAATCGCCAAGACCAGGTTTCCAACTGCTTCTACCCAACTCCTAACCTCTGTATCGGCAGCGTTGATTCCCTCGACTCCCTGTGCCTGGGCAGCAAAGGCTACCAAAAACACCATTACCGTAAGGATGGGCGTTCTGCTTCTGTTCAATAACTTGGTAATTTTCATGATTCAAATAGTATTTAAAGGTTAATAATTACTTATAGAAATATTGCTCTTAATGCAAGGCCCATCACCAAAATGAACAGACCGCCACCGAACAGGTTGGTTACTCTTCGCTCTATGTTTCCCACTCCTAGATGCCATTGATTGTAGGTCTTTATTGATCCGAACAGGGCCAACAGACCTCCTATGGCAATGGTTATGTTTATCAAGGGTTCAAAAAGCGGAGTAAAGGCCCCACCCTCTATGGAGTACTCTACATCTGTGTCCAAGAGTTCGGGTATGTCATCGTCGGTGACATCAATATCCTCCTGCCCATAACCAACCCTAACGGACAGGAGGAGTATCAAACTAACCAACATCAATAACCTGGTATTATGAAAAAATGACTGAGCTCTTTTCTCTTGCATCTTTGATAAAACTTTCGACATCAAATCCTTGACCTTCTACATTCCGGATTTCAACTTCCTCTTCTTGGACTGAACTTTCCGGAACCCCAATCGTCAGGACTCTGCCATTACTTTTTTTTTTGGGGTTACTTCCTCAACGACACTGACCACTTCTTCCTCCTCTACCATAAGGTCTTTGGCTGAATAGGTGTTGTCATTTACAACGGCGGTGCTGGATTTCCCCTTAAGCAAATCCAATGCTATCGTTATAAAAAAATATGCGGCGTATACACATCCGACTACCTTAAAAAATGTTATCCAATCCATCTTACAAGAATTTGTTTTTCTTTACAATTGCTTTTATTAATTCAGAGTTCTCCTCTAAAAACTTTTCACCCAGAAAACTGAATAGGTCGCCAATAGGTATCTTACAATAGTCCTTTAAGAATCTAAAGGCTGAATGTACTTCGTCATCCACATAGGCAACTTCAACTTTATTGTACCCTTTTTGTGCTATTTCCTTTTTAAGCTCATCAAATGGTCCAATGGTGTCCTCGGCAATCTTCAGGGTAGAACCTGAAGTATTGCTGTTTCTTATTTGGTTGATGATTTCTTCTGCTTTGCTTTGACACTGGGCGGC
>JBCBZA010000143.1:0-10104 GCA_039815575.1 Bacteroidota bacterium
ATTCATTTTTTTGTCGATTTCCTTTAGTTCGGTATTAAAATCAGACCCTGCCGAACCAGGGTACAACGGATTGGCCGGTAAATCATACATGTTGCCCATCATCTGGGTTTGGATATCCATCATCCGCTTGGTCAATTCTGCTGCGCAGCGTTCATCATCTCCACATTTTGCCAGATTTTCAACAATGGTGTTTAGCTCTTCGATTAGCTTTTCTTTTTTTTCATCAAAAAGGGTTTCTTCCTTCGCGGTCATGTGCCCCATTGCCCCGGTATCGCCAAAAAGGGTCATTTTTTCATAACCGTTACCGTTGAACGAATAGCACTGCCTGTCCATCTGCTTAAGGTGTTCTTCCATCATATTACCGTCTTCATTTTCATAGCGTGAGTAGACCAGGGTTTTGGGTTTCCCTTCCTGGTCTTTGATATAACCCGTCATAAAACCTAGAAAAGGCAAGGCGGTTTTTACTGTTGAAGACTCCTTGGAAAGGTATCCGGTAACCCGACCTTTTTTTGAGGGGTCTTCCACATCAGTCAGGTGATAGGCATGGCCCGATGCCTCTGAGTGCCAAGGGCTTTCCGTAGGGAGGGGTGCAGGTGAAACACGACTGCCAATGGCATTGCGCAAGAAGGCCTCGGCCCCAAAGGTATGTGCTCCCATGATATCGGCAGCGGTTTGGTTCATATCAATGGTGATGGCCCTTTTTACTCCCAGGGGATCGACCACATAGGCAACCAGTTGTGCATTGGGAAACCAAATTACGGCCTTGATCTCCATGCCCCCAAACGTATCTTTGTCGAGATCATGAAAAAAGAAGTCTTCTGAAAAAAGCAGGGAACCATCTTTTGAATTCACATAATAATCGAAAGGCGTGGACTTTTCGTCGCCATCGGTAAAAAGGGTCAGGGTAGATTCGATATGGTAATCAAAGTTGAATACTTCATCCAGTTTTTCCGGGGGTGGATTTTTGGAAATCGCCACATCGGTATCGCAACAGCCCAAACGCTCGTTGAGTTCATAATTCAAGGTAATGTCGGTCAGCGCATTTTCATTGAGATGGGTGGCTGAAATGTAGATGTCTTTTATTTCATCGCATTTGCCTGAAATTTTTTCCCGTTCGGTCCATTCTTTTATGGACTTTCCTCGGCCGTGTAGGGAAAAGAAAATCCGCTCCCCCAGATGTTCGTGCGGGTAAAGGGTGATGTCATACCCCGCAGGAAGGTTAATTCGGAACAGGGAATTCCGTTCTGGAGGGATGGTATCAAAAGTAATGGGTCGGGGGTCCAATGGATCAATATCAATGGGGTTTTGCCGTAGATCGTCCACCGTTTCTCTGGGAATCGAACCGCCTCCCGGATCTTGTACATTGTGCTTTATGAAGTCAACGGTAAAGTGGTGGTAAAGCCGATCGAATTCCGTACGGCGCATATGGGCTAAACGAAGCGGCCTGCTGTTATTTGTGGTCAATTGGTTCAAAAATTCAAAAAGTTGGTCCATCCCCCTTTTTTTCGAATAGTAGTACAGCAGGGGGTAGGCATTGTATTTCTGTGTAAAGGCTTGGCCATCTAGGTCAAAGCTGGTAGAATACACAAATTCACGATTATTGCTCGGATAGACCAAGGAGGCCAAACATTCTGCCATACTCTCATCAAACCATGAATTCAAGCTACCATAGTTGTGTTCTAGCTGCGGAATTTTTTCCATCACCATACAATGACCAATTTCATGGGCAAACACCTGTTTTTTATCGCCTTGGTCAAGTGATGCCAAATCAGTGGCTCCAGAGCGCATCCAGCAGGCTTCCCCCACAAGCCAATAAGCCTTGCCAAAGTCGTCGGTATTCAGTTCATCCAAAATGTAGAAAAGCGTACTACTTACCCCACCGAATTCAGCATAGGTTTCACGGGCATCGGTCATGGCCTGCAGCACATCATTGATCAGTGCTTTTTTTGATCCAACGGGGCTTTTCCCCCAGTCGAAGGGGGTAAGTACATAGTCCGTTCCATTAGGGTGATGGTGTACGATATAGGCTATATCATCCTCTGTTTCCTTCTGGAAGGAAGTACGTATAATGTCCGTTCCGTTAACAGGGTCGATGGGCCGCATGGGGCGCTCCATATGGGTCTCAACGGCTTGGCCAAATAGCTTTGCCATGCACAAAAATGCCATATGGAAGAGGAGATGGTTCTTCATTTTTAGGTTACTTTTCATTTTCAATTAAAGATCCAAACGGTATTTCCCTCTTCTCCCGCGTTGACCCCGCCACCCCCTACAGCATAGAGCGTATCATTGAGTTCCGCGAAATTTTTGAGAAAAAGTTGCGTGTTCACTTCACGGGTGGTGGCCGGCTCCCAAACTATCCCATCAGAAGACCTATAATAGGTTTCCAGACGGCTTCCAGCAAGTATAAAAAGACTATTTTGAAAAACAACCATTTGTCGACGGGAACCGAAGGAGTCGAGATTGGAGCGAGATTGTTCTCTCCAATTGATACCATCATCGCTAGTCCATAACACGGTCGTACTCACCCCATCAATGGTGGTTTGCTCTATACAATAGAGCAGGTCCCTCAAAACTACAATTGAGATATTTGATTCTGAAAAGAAACCATGGGGGTCGGCCCGCAAGGTCCAATCCGTGCCATCCATACTACTATAAATATTGTCTTCTGTTGTTGGTTCTCCGGTTATAGTACCATTAGATCCTGCAAAACGCCATAGTGCCCCATTAAAGGATGCCATGCTTATGTTACCAAAATGTACAAAAGGTGGGTCAGCCTCCCTGGTCCAATTGATTCCATTGTCTGAGCTATAGAGTTGTGATTGTCCGCTTAACCATAAACGGCCATTAAACTCCAATGCGATATAATCTCTAATGCGTTCAAATTCTAAACCGGTAATCGGCTCTTGCTCCCAATCAATTCCATTTTCGCTGGACCAAATTTCGGTGAGGCCGGACGGGTTTTCGGCATTGGCACCGCCCATATGCCATAACCTGCCGTTGAATGCTGTGGTATTGGCCTGCCTTCGTGGCGAAAACGAAGCGTTTTCGACCAATATTCGTGGCGCTATGTATTCTGTGGAGAATGAAGCCACTTCAGATTCGCCCACGACTTCTGAGTCAATGGCAGCGGTCACTTGCCAAAAGTATGCCGTGCCCAATTCGAGATCCATCTCCAATGCATATGAAGTTTCGTTGGTTGTCGCTATACGTTCCATGGTAGTGGCAGTGGTACCTAAGAAGAGTTGGTATTCGAGGTTGGTTCCCTCCAGGGGTTCCCAAACCAAAGTATCATCAATACGTACCAAAGTGTTGTCAACACCCAAAGTGGTGAGCTCAATGTTGCTCAGTTGCATTTCACTCTCCATGGGATCTTCGGGTAGATTGCTACTACCATTATCGTCATTTGAACATGCCATAACGAGTAGACTGCCTAGAATGGTCAGTAATCTTAAAATATAATGTTTCATTTTATTCATTTTTTTTGCTTCGGCTAAAACAAGGTTTCATCTAAATAGAGTACCGTTTTGCGATGTTGTTTTGCTTGTACCGTTCTTTCACTCAGTATTCCTTGGTTTTGGTCATATGGAAGAGTCATTGATCGATTTGTGGTGATGGTAATCAACTACTGAGAAAAAGTGGGTTACCAAAAGACCGGATCATCACAGTTTTATGAACTCAACCCTTCTGTTCTTCGCTTTTCCCTCAGGGCTTTCATTGCCGGCTATGGGCTTGGATTCACCACGGCCCTCAGCGGTGAGTGAGGAACCGTCAACCCCGAATTCACTTACTAAAATCGTCTTTACAGCAGTAGCTCTCAACTCCGAAAGTTTTTGGTTAAAATCAGTATCGCCATCCCCATCAGTATGTCCGATAATATTGACCGTAATATTGTTTTCTTTGATGACCTCGGCGATTTTTTTGAGTACACCGTAAGATTCAGGTCTTAATTGGGCCGATCCTGAGTCAAAGGTGATGCCATAGGTAACCAGTCTGCCGTCGTTGAGCAGTTTACTTCGTGTGTCTGCCTTACCTACGGCGTACCTTATATTGCTCAGGAAATAATAGTTGTCATCGTCCGAAATTTCAGAGAACCACCGCATGCTCTTTATAATCTTAGGATTTTCAAAAGCCCGGGGGATATCAAAAATCTTATCTTCATCCAAATAGACCCGAAGACGTTTCCCTTGTTTCCATAAGGCAACGTGCATGGTTTTACCGCGACCACTATTGTCCCTAGAAAATTGCGAGGCTTTTTTTCTACTCTCTTGGTTCAACTGCTGATTTGGTACATATTTTTTAAACACCACGCCTCCACCGCTGCTTATGCCACCTTCCATCCTAAAGGTGATACCGCTTTTACCGGGTCGCCATTGGTTCATGTCATAATTTGGGTTTTCCAGGTCTGAGAAATTCACCAGTAGAAATCGCAAGAAGATGTATTGGCTCACATCAAAATCAAAAATAACATCGTATTCCAAGGTAAAGTTCTCTGGAAAGTCTGTAATAAAATCTGGGACAAAAGAACCTTTACCCTTGCCAATTTTCATCCATTTTCCTTCTGCTGCCGACAAGGTAACCACCTCAGCACTGTTGGAAGAGTTCCATCTGGCGGGCAAGTCACCAATTTCATCTGATGAAAAATCTTCATAGGCAATGATTTTTTCCCCTGCCTCAAAGTCAAATTTGGTATAGGTGGAAAAGACCGTTTTCGCTTGGCTGGCCGAAGCGTCGTCACCGCCCTTATCTACCCCAGCATCACCATTTTGCCCATTGTTTCCTGAAGGTGCCTCGTTCCCTTTTTTGCCTTTGGTTCTCTTGCCTTCTTTTTTTTGGGCGTCAAAAATACTGTCCATGACCTCTTCGGTCTTTTGGGCCGTTTTTTGCTCGGCTTTGCGATGAATGGTTTCTTCAGCTGCCCGTTCGGCTCTCTTTTTAAGTTTTTTGAAGAATTGTGCCTCTGCGTGTTGCGCAAATAGCAGAATGGGGATGAATGCAAGTAGTCGTATCAATTTCATCATAATTTATTTTACGGTTTTGTACTCAATGGTCGTGGTCTGAAAGTTGCCCAGTTCATCGGAAACGAAGTTCAGTTGGGCAATCCTACCATACTCGTCTCGTTTGGTTTCAATGAAAATATTTTGGTCATTCAATACCAATAGGTCCACTTGATAGTTGGCAAGCACGTACCAGGCGAGTTGGGATGCTCCTAAAGTCTGGGACACGATCCTAATGGGCAGATGATTTTTTATATGTATCAATACCCCTGGGCGGGCCTCCTTGTCGCGATGAATACTGAACACCTCGTACCCTTTGATTCGGCTAGCGACCAAATCGCCATCCTCGAAAACAAAATTTTGCCAAGTTCCTTTATAGTCCACATTATAGGTGTTCGTTGGGGCACTGTATTGAACGAGCGCCATTTCTTCTCCTGATCCTTGATCGAACCAAATGTTGTTCAAGAAAACCCCACGATAGCCAAATCGATATTTCTGCCTGGAATTTGAACCATCGCCCAATGGGGTTTCATTGAGCGAGGCGACGAAGCCATCTTCATTATAGGAAATTTGGGTGTCGAACCGATTTTCCTGTCCCGTATGGCCACCGACTTTTGAGATAATTCGTGTTATCCTATTGGCCCAGTCATACTCAATTTGAATAGTATCCTTTATGCTGTGATTTGGATTACTACAAACAATGGTTTTGGGCCAGTATTTTCCCTGTGCCAGTAGGGATTTTATTGGGAACAAAGAGCCCATTAATAGTATACAAATCCCTATTTTAAATTGCTTCATAGGAGATTGCACTTTACAGGTCAAAATATTCATAGGTGATGGTGGAGGTGGCAGTTGTCGTTATCAGCCCAGACATGTTAACGCTTTCTGCTCCCGTAAGTAAGCCATCTGTATAGGTCGTATTGATTTGAATAGTAGTGTCAAAAAAGGTTACTTCATCAATTTGAAAAGTGCTGAAGTAATAGAGCCCAAAGGAAACGGTTGGTGAAAAATCGCCCAACAGAATACCCAAGGCAATTTGACCTGTTACCCCATTGGCGATTCCTGGATTGGTTGGGTCATGGACAATTGATAAAAAGGGAAGCCCAGAAGCCGTGTAGGAAACCAGGTTGTTTTGGTCGTCAAAATCAAAAACCTGTTCCCCACCATTGTTGAAGGAATAGGTATTTGTGGTTTCATCATGGGTTACTACAAAAGTGTTGGCCGTACCCCCATTAACTATAAAATCAATACCCGTAAGAATACCGGATGTATAAGCAAAGCGAAATTCTGTTGAAAAAGGGGAGGGTTCTATTTCTTCATCCAAGATGCTTTCTATTAAACCGTCTGGGCCATAGGTCAGTGTGGTCCGGGAAATGCTTTCAGAATCCAAGTTTGTGTTTGTGAATCGAATGGGACGGTTTTCCCCATCGTATTCAAACGCAATCTCACTGATTTCACCTGACGAATTGTTTTCTATTTCCACCAGTGTAGGGAGTTGGATTTGGTCAATTGGTGAAGGGTCGTCATCATCCATCATCATGGAGTCATCATCCATCATTATAAGGTCATCATCCATTACCATGGGTGAGTTGTCGTCGCTGCCACATGCGGACAGCACTATCAAGGCAAGTGAAAGTAGTATAGCATGGCCAATAGTCATTACGTATGTTTTCATGATCTGTTTTTTGGATTGTTTCTGGTTTTAGTAAAATGGGTCTGTTTTATAATCTTGTTCTTGTGCACAATTTTTAATGTGTATTTTCCATTTTTCAGGTGATTGATATTTAGGCGTATTTGAAAACTGGGAATACTGTCCAACATGCCCTCATATCGCAACCCTTTTTTCTTCATGTACTTAAGTTGGGGAAACTGTTATCGGTAACTTTGATAGTACCAAAGTAGTCAGGAGGGCATCAAGGAATTATGGAATTTGAAACAGAAACTATAAGATTTGTAACATTGCCCTATTTGCAGGCATTGAGAAGGGCTTGAGAACTCAAATAAAAGGGGATTTAACCGTTCTTGGCGTATTCAGAGGGGGTAAGGCCGTAGTTTTCGCGAAAGCATTTGGAGAAATAGGAATGGTCGTTAAAACCAGCGGAGTACCCTACTTCCGAAATATTGATGTCGGCTGTTTTCAATAGATTGGCCGCTAGCTTAAGACGTTCCATTTTAATAAATTCAGAGGCGGTCCGCCCTGTCAGACCCTTTATCTTTCGCAGTAATTGCATACGGCTCATATTGACCAATTGGCTAAACTTTTCCACATTGAAATCAGGTTCTATCAAATGTCCGTCCAGCACCTGTTGCACTTTTTCCAGAAATTTTTCATCGGTCGAAGTGACCGATATATGGTGGGGCTTGAGAATGAGCTCTTGGCTGTATTTTGATTGCAGTTCCTTACGCAACGTAATGAGTTTTTCCACTTTGGTGGTAAGCAGCTTGCTGTTAAAAGGTTTGGTGATGTAATCATCTGCCCCAGATTCGATACCAATAAGCTCATTTTCCTCACCGGCCTTGGCGGTAAGCAAAATGACTGGGATATGACTGGTACGTTCATCTTCCTTGAGCGCTTTGGTCAGCGCAATACCATCCTTTATGGGCATCATTACATCTGAGATGATCAGATCCGGAATATGTTCCACGGCAAGACGAAGGCCATCTTCTCCGTCAGAAGCTGTTATGATAGTATAGTGCTGGAGAAAGGTAGCGGTCAACAACTGCTGCACATCTTGGTTGTCCTCAACAAGCAACAAAATTGGCAATTCATCATTGGTTTGAACCGTGATTGCCTCCAATCGTTTGGTACGCCGTACTTCTGGAATGATAATCGGTACGGGTTTTTCGACAATCTCCTGTTTATTAAAGTTCTCTTTTTGTACTGGTAGGGTAATCACAAACTGTACGTAATCGCCCTCTTTGGTCGTTTTCACGCTACCTTTATGTAGCAGTACCAGTTCTTTTACTAGGGCAAGGCCAATTCCTGTGCCCTCGGTTTCTGTGGCACCACGATAAAATCGTTCAAAAAGGGCATCCAAATCTGAAGATCTCAAGTCGGGGGCCGAATTTCTGAATTGAAGCTCAAGTTCCCGATTGCCGACTAAACCAGCCTTCATGGTCACGGCCCCGCCCTCAGGCGTATATTTCACCGCATTGGCCAGTAAATTGACGACAATTTTGGATATGGCTTCGTGGTCAAACCAAGCATTGTAATCCTCCTTTGGAATATCGACGGTATAGGTAATTCCATGCTGTAGGGCAAGATGATTAAATGCTTCGGCCAAAGAACACAGTAAGGTATATATCTGACTTTCAGAAACTTTAAGGGCCATGCTGCCCGCATCTATTTTGGAAAGGTCCAACAGCTGATCGACCAGATGGAGCAATCGCTCTTTGTTCCGTTGTGCCATTTCAAAATCATGTCGTTCTTCCTTTGAAATTCTTGGATCATCCAATTTTTTATCTATGGGATTGGCAATAAGGGTAAGGGGCGTTCTAAATTCATGGGAAATATTGGCGAAGAAATTGGATTTAAGCATATCCAACTCCCTTAGTTTGGTATTGGTCTTTTGCTTGTTTTGGTAAAGCATAAACATGACCAATAACAAAAGGGCCAAGATGGAAAATCCCGCCACAAAAAGATTGCGTTGATTGGTCTTTTGTTGTTGGGCAAGATTGTTTTCAGATTCTAGTAAGGCTATTCCTCTTTTTCTTTCCCGTTCTTTGTAATCCCGTTCTACCTTTAAAAATGCTTTTGTATTTCTATTTTTCCTCAATTCGTTATAAAGCCTAGCCTCTTTCTTTTTCAGTAATAAAGCCTTAGGGAAATCCTTTTTTGCTTCTGCCAAAAGAAAATCGGTTTGGGTCAGATCATGCCGCAACTTTAAGGAATCTAGGCTAAGCCCAATGGACTTTGCCATCATAAGATTCTTTTCTGCCTTATCAAATTTACCGGAGCTCAGATTGACCTTGGCCAACATTAAGTAGGTTTGGGTCATATTGATGCTGTCACTTTTGCCTAAGTATATGGCGAGTGCTTCTTTAAACTTTGATTGGGCTTCTTCATTTTTAGCAAGGGCAAAGTCACAAGTGGCAAGCAAAACAAGGCTTGAGGCCATTTGTAAGCTGTCTTGTGTAATTTTCGCATCGTCCAGAAGACTTTTAAAAGAGGTAATGGCTTTATGATACTCCTTGGCCTCAAGGTCAATTTTACCAATTTGCTTTCTGGCCTCTATTATTCCCGGGAGGTAATTATTTTGCTTTGAAAGTAAAAGGCATTTTTCAAAATACAAACGGGCAACCGCTGTATCGGAAATGGATTTAAGATAAATCTGTCCTATTGATTCCTGGGCATTGGCGTGTATGGCACTGGAGCTATTCTTTGCAGTGTAGATAGAATCTATTTTAAGAAAATACCTCATTTTTTCGCCCTCATCCTGATTCAACTTTGCCAATGCATAATAAATCGCTGCAATCCCATGTTCATAATCCAGTGCTATTGCTTCTTTAAGAAGACCCCTGTATTGCCTTTCTGCTAATTCATATTCCCGCGACAAATAGGCAAGATTACCCAACCATGTGGCGGCGTCAATATATTGCCGTTTTAAATCAGATGCCTTCGCCGTAGTGGATGCTTCTTTAAAATGCTCTTTTGATTTTTCTAGATTATTTTTAATAAACTGGTAGTATCCCATTCCATAGTGATAAAAATACCTTTCAACATATTTAATGGGGCGCTCTGAAAGATTGCGAAGACTATCCAAATATTTCAGTTCGCCATTAAGGTTTTTGTGGATACTTTCTTCAAAATTTCTGTGCCGTTTTTGAAAATAGGATAAGGCGGTCTCTCGGTATTCCACTTCCGAGTTATATTGCCCATTTAACCCTTCTATGAGTAAAAAAGCAAAGAAAAATAACAAGGATTTCAAACTGGGGCATCTTTGAATTTCCATCATTTTAGTGGAATAATTGACTCGGAGTAATAGGTTTATATATTTAAATATAGAATACTTAATCGAGAGCTTTACAGTTTTATATGGTTAATAAACTTTTCCGGATTAAAAGTAGCATTCTAAAATCTATCGAAAGTTTGTTGGTGTACCAATTAGGG
>JBCBZA010000296.1:0-1513 GCA_039815575.1 Bacteroidota bacterium
CTCGCAGAAAAGTTGATAACATCGGCAGAAAGTCGTTTTTCCGCTAGTTCGAATGACAATTTGGTACGTGTGCTATTTTCAAAAAAGATATTGGCTATGGTAATATCCCGTAAGGTTGGTACCTTTTTTATGGAACGGTTGATGACCTCCTTAAAATGGTCAGCAGTTTCAAAAATGAGGTCTATATCTTTTTTATTAAGATACTTGATTCCCAACAAGTGGTCGACACTCAATTCACTCATAATCTATGTACTTACTAAATATACAACGTCTTTACCATCGTTTTCCTCCCACATCACCTTAACACGCGCATTGTTTATGGCGTCCACTTGCCTGCCCCGGTAATTGGGTTGTATGGGCAAATGCCTGCTAAACCTTCTGTCAATTAAGGTTAACAGCTCTATATTGGCCGGTCTGCCAAAAGATTGAATCGCCGTAAGCGCCGCCCTTATACTTCTTCCTGTATAGAGCACATCGTCAATAAAAACCACATTCTTGTCCTCTACCAGTATGTCTATTTTCGTGGTATTGGCCTTTAGAATCTTGTTGCCACGTCCAAAATCGTCCCGGTAAAAGGTAATATCCAAAAAACCCAAGGCAATGGTTTTAACCTTATATTCTTCTTTAAGGATCTTGGTTAGTCGTTTTGCCAAAAAGGTGCCCCTTGGCTGTATTCCGATCAGGACGGTGTTTTTAAAGTCCATATGATTTTCCAAGAGTTGGCACGCCAAACGGTGTAGAATGATGTTTATTTCCTTTGAGGTAAGTAGTACTTTTTGGCCCATTTTTGTTTGGTGCAACACCGTTTCGTGCAAAAGTAAGCAAATCCTAAAAAAACGATGGAACGGAAAAAAGCCCCTTCCCATATTGGGAAGGGGCTTTTAATTCACTATTTGGATTGGATTACTTATTTTTCGTATCCGCTTCCATCTTGTCTTTCAAGGCCTGCAATTGGGCATTGGCATCACCAAAGGTAGTCTTGGTTTCTTCTGCTGCAACATCGGCTTTTCTTCTTGCCGCTTTTACGTTGCGTTGTTCCTGCTCCCTGAATATCGCAGTATGGCTGGCCACAACACGCTTGAAGTCCTTATTGAATTCAATGATTTTAAATTCTACTTCTTCGCCTTTTCCAAGCTTTTTCCCATCTTCCTTTTCCATATGCCTGGAAGGGACAAAACCGGTAATGTCCTCATTGAACTTTATGGTAGCGCCCTTGTCCACAATTTCGGAAATTGCCGTTTTGTGAATGGTGCCTTCTGCAAATTCAGTAGCATATTTGTCCCAGGGATTTTCCGTTGTTTGTTTGTGGCCAAGACTTAGCTTTCGTCCACCCACATCCAACTCCAACACCTCCACGGCCAAAGTATCGCCCACGGTAACGAATTCTGATGGGTGTTTCACTTTTTTGGTCCAAGAGAGGTCCGAAATATAGATCAAACCATCGATACCTTCCTCCATTTCCACAAAAACCCCAAAGTTGGTGAAGTTCCTCACAATTCCCGTATGTCTAGAG
>JBCBZA010000073.1:0-19041 GCA_039815575.1 Bacteroidota bacterium
ATCCCTAAAAAGGGACATGGAAGAAATCAAGGCCTTATTATTAAAAAAAGAATAGGGTACGAATGAATAAGATAGCCCATATAACCCTCCTCTTTATCACGGCTGTTACCTTTGGCCAATCTGCATTCTACAATGCAGGAAACCTTGAAGTGCATGGCAACGTGCAACTGGGGTTTCATACGGATTGGATCAACGATGCCTCTTTTGAAGACAATGGCGGATTAATCGGTTTTTATGGCATTGATCCCCTCCAGGTCTCTGGGAATACGGAACCCATCTTGAATGATGTTGAAGTGTTTGTACCTGAGCTGTTGCTGAATACTACCATTAATATGGGTAATAACCTTAATTTTATAGACGGCAATATTGTGGGTTCTTTTATGAACCTAACGGTCTATCCCAACTTTGAACAGGAGGCCCTTTTTACCGGAGAAAATGACGCCTCCAAAGTCATAGGATTTGCTGCGATAAGCGATAAAAGCGACTTTTCATTCCCTGTAGGGGATCAAGATCAGCTACGACCCTTATTGATTGACTCAGACGCCAATAACCAATTGGCCCTATGTGCCTATCTTTTCGAAAATCCTTCCAATCCCATATCCGTGTCAGAAGCATTTGATACCAACAGTAGGGTGAATAACATAGGTGCAATCTCGGCCAATGAATTCTGGATCTTACAAACCGACGTCCCTTCCAGCATAACCATAAGTTGGAACCAAAGGAGTGATCTAAACAATCTGGCCAATACCCTTGAAGATATTATCCTTGTCGGTTGGTCCAAGAGCTCCAATCAATGGATTGCCATTGGTAACACCACCATAAGTGGGGATCTGCAGCAAGGGTTCTTGATTTCAGAAAAGTTTGTCCCCAATGATTTTGCAGCACTTACTTTTGGAACCAACCCGCTACCTACCGATACTTTTGCAGTAAACAATCCCACTTTGGGTAATTATTTTGTGAGCCCAGACGGCGATGGCATCAATGATTTTTTGGTTTTTGATAATTTGGAAGATGCCGGTGAAAATTTTGTGATTATCTATAACAAATTTGGCCAAAAGGTATTTGAACGCTCCAACTATACCAATGAGTTCCGTGGGGTTTCCAACATCAACAATTTTGTTTTGAACCGTGAAATTGGGCTACCAGAAGGCGTTTATTACTACATCGTTGATTTACCGGAGTTGGAATTGCAATACCAAGGTTTCTTCTTTTTGGACCGCTAAGCGATATTTATTCCTAATTTTGGATTTGGAGGGGGAATCGTAGTCCCTTTCGTACTAATTCTAAATCGGTTATATGCATCGAAGAGCATTCCTTAAGAAAACTTCGGCCAGCACTATGGCCCTTTCTGCACTACCAACCATAGCCTTGCCCCATAATGACCCTGAGTATTCCATCTTGGAGTTGATGGGCAAAGAGAGCATTGATTTGTTTGGTAAGGGCATCAATCTAAGAAAGGAAGCCCATGATGCCTTTGTTACCATGAAAAAAGCGGCATATCAAGACGGGTTGGATATAAAAATTGTGTCCAGTTACCGAGATTTTTACCGCCAACAGGCCATCTGGGAGCGTAAGTACATTAAATACACGGAGACGGATGGCATGCAGCCCATCCCGGCCATGGAGAAAATCATTGAATACTCTACCATACCCGGCACCAGTAGGCACCATTGGGGAACGGAAATTGATATTATTGATGGCAATACCACTACCAATGGGGATGTTTTGGTCCCCGAAAAGTTTGAGGGTGAAGGCCCATTTGCTCCACTAAAAAAGTGGTTGGATGCCCATTCTGAAAAATTTGATTTTTATTTGACCTATACGGACTCCTATTTTAGAAAAGGGTTTAAATATGAACCTTGGCACTATAGCTACGCTCCGCTGTCCATACCTATGTTGAAACAGTTCAGAAAGTCCAATATTCTCAGAAATCTATCCGAAGAGACCTTTGAAGGGTCCGAATACTTTACAAGAAGCTTTCTTAAAAGCTACATTCACAATAATATTTTGGATATTAACCCAGATTTGTTGTAACCCATTTTTTGTAACTTCCCTTCAATTGGAACACTAACGATCATGAGAAGTAGAGGAAGTTGGAAAATTCGAATCTTCATCGGATTGGCCATTGTGGTCTTTGCCTTTATCCAACGCTGTAATAATAAAGAGGAAAATCCTTATACGGGTCGCGTACAGAACATCAACATGTCTGCTGAACAAGAAATCGCCATAGGCTTGCAAAGTGCGCCGGAAATGGCACAACAGCACGGTGGGCTATATCCGGATGAGCGAATGCAGACTTTTGTGGATGCTGTTGGTCAAAAGCTGGTGCGGAACAGCATAGCTAGGGAAACCCCCTATCAATATGACTTTCACCTTTTGGCGGACGATCGCACCATAAATGCCTTTGCCCTACCTGGCGGTCAATGTTTTATTACCTATGCCCTATTTAAACAATTGAACGAAGCCCAGCTGGCGGGGGTCATGGGACATGAAATTGGGCATGTTATCGGTAGGCATTCCGCTGAACGTATTGCGGAAAGTAGTTTTTGGCAAACCTTGACCATGGGGGCATCAGTTGGTGGTGATATGGGAGCCCTAATTCAAGGGTTGGGGCAAAATACCCTACTTAAAAATGGCCGTGGTGATGAGCTGGAGAGTGATGATTTGGGAGTGTTGCTAATGATTCAATCAGGTTACGATCCTTATGAAATGATTGAGGTTATGAAGATTTTAAAAGCCGCTGGCGGCCCCAATAGAGTTCCCGAATTTCAGAGTACCCATCCCGACCCAGAAAATCGAATCGGGAGGATTAAGGAAGCGATCATAAAGTATCAAGGTCGATAATATTTGCTGGTTCACCGATATATTATTGCCATCTATCTATTTTGGTTATCTTTATCCTACCCAAATGTATCTAAAGAAGCTTGACCCCTATGGAATATAAAAACCAAGATTATGGGGACACTTTTGAATTTTAGGAATTTATACCTGGAGGCCTTTGATAATTGCAAGCCAGAATTTTTAGTGGTGCTGTTGAAAATCTATTCGGTTTTTAGTGCATTAATGATTTTTATGGCGGTTTACGCTTTAATGTATAGGGCCTTTACTGGCTTCGAATTTTAAGATTTTTCCATATTTCGAGAACACTATATGGAAAAATAAAACCCTGGCAGCTATGTCAGGGTTTTTTGATTGGTCTGCCTTGGGCAGACAGTTGAATAAACTCCTTTTACTTCTTCATAGCAGTATTGATGATACTTAACGCCTCTTTTGCATGGGCAAGTTCAGCATACTTTTTTACGGTATATCCTTGATCACAGCGTTTTTTTAAATTGGCCCCACTTTGAATCAGAAGCTCAAGGATTTCGGGTTTATTATATCGAGCCGCGTAATGGGCAGGGGTTTTACCCAAGGATTTCTGATTGACATCTTCTCCAAGTGCAATCATTTTTTTCACTAAATCGAAATCCCCTTTAACGATGGCTTTGCAAAAAGAATTGATTTCAAACGCGACAATAAATTTAGATTCCCTATGTACTTCAGGAACCTTTACACTAGCGAGCATAGTACCGCTTAGCAGGCACATACCCAAGATTAGGATTGTTTTTCTCATGATGAATGAATTTTTGAATTATAAATTAGATCTGATATAAAAAGTAGACCGTTACGCTAATCGAATGTTACACAGGAAAATGGGGATATAACTTTATATTAACAACTGCCGATGGATTAATACCGATTTTAACAATCCAAAGGAAATTACCGCATGAATTTCTTATCCTTAAACAATTCATTTTATTTTTGAAGCAAACTAGATTATATGAATAAAAAAGTAATCTTGATGATTTTGGATGGCTGGGGTAAATCCCCAAACCCAAAAGTTTCAGCAATCGATCAAGCCAACACCCCATTTGTGGATGGACTCTATACCCAATACCCCCATGCAGACCTATTGACGGATGGAATGAACGTAGGACTGCCAGAAGGCCAAATGGGAAACAGTGAGGTTGGCCATATGAATTTGGGTGCTGGCCGTATTGTATATCAAGATTTGGCTAAAATCAATAAGGCAGTTCAAGAAGATACCATAAAAGATGAACCTGTTTTAAAACGGGCTTTTGAATATGCCAATGAAAATGCTAAAAAGGTCCACTTTTTGGGATTGCTAAGTGATGGCGGGGTACATAGCCATATGAATCATTTAAAGGCACTAATAGACGCTGCCGAATCATCTGGGGTACAACAGGCCTTTGTTCATGCCTTTACGGATGGGCGTGATGTAGACCCCAAAAGTGGAAAAGGCTTTCTAACTTCCCTTGAAAATTTTTGTGCCTCTAGGAACACCCAATTGGGAACGGTCGTTGGTCGCTATTTTGCCATGGATCGGGACAAGCGGTGGGAACGGGTCAAAAAAGCTTATGATCTGGTTGTGCACGGTGTTGGAGCAAAATTTGATGATGTCGCCACTGCTTTACAAAATAGTTATGACTCCGCTATTACCGATGAATTTATTGAGCCCTTGATTTTAGACGATAACGCCAAGATAGAAGAGGGGGATGTCATCATTTTTTTCAACTTTAGGACAGATCGTGGACGGGAACTTACTATGGCCCTAAGCCAACAGGATTTTCCTGAGCAAGAAATGAAAAAATTGGACCTGCACTATGTCACCTTGACCAATTATGATAACACTTTTAAGGGGATACATGTGGTATATGACAAGGAAAATATCAAGGAGACCTTGGGTGAAGTTTTGGCAAAAGCCGGTAAGAAGCAAATTCGTATTGCTGAAACCGAAAAATATCCCCATGTGACCTTTTTCTTCAACGGGGGTCGTGAAGAACCGTTTAATGGTGAAAACCGAATTCTATGTCCTTCCCCAAAAGTGGCCACCTATGATCTCAAGCCCGAAATGAGTGCCTACGACATTAGGGACGGGATTATTCCCGAATTGAAAAAGGGAGCGGTGGATTTTGTATGTCTCAATTTTGCCAATCCGGATATGGTAGGGCATACTGGGGTTATGAAGGCAGCAGTCAAGGCCTGCGAAACCGTGGATGAATGTGCTAGGGATGTCATTACTGTAGGTTTGGAAAATGGATACAGCACTTTGGTCATTGCAGACCACGGTAACTGTGATACCATGATCAATCCAGATGGAAGTCCAAACACAGCCCATACCACCAATCCCGTACCATTGATTTTGGTTGACCCGGATAGAAATGAAATCCGTGACGGCGTTTTGGGTGCTATTGCTCCCACTATTTTAAAAATGATGGATATTGAACAACCCCAAGCAATGACCCAAGAAGCTTTGATTTAAAGGATTCAGACTTTTCAAAGGAATCCAATTATCTTTGCGCCTATGATTCATATCAAAACTTCTGAAGAGATTGAATTGATGCGCGAAAGCGCTCTGGTCGTTTCCAAAACCTTGGGGATGTTGGCTTCGGAAATTAAGCCTGGAGCCAATCCCTTACAATTGGATAAGCTTGCTGAAGAGTTTATCCGCGAACAAGGTGCCAAACCAGGTTTTTTGGGAATGTATGATTTTCCGAACACTTTGAATTGGAGTCCCAATGCACAAGTAGTTCATGGGATTCCCAATAATGAACCCCTAAAAGAAGGCGATATTATTTCTGTTGATTGTGGAGCGCTAAAAAATGGATTTTATGGGGACCACGCATACACCTTTGAAGTGGGTGAAGTTGAACCTAAGACCAAAAGACTGCTCCAAATCACTAAGGAATCACTTTATGTTGGTATTCGGCATTTTACCCTGGGAAATCGTGTAGGTGATGTGGCTCACGCCATTCAAAGTTATTGCGAAAGTTATGGATATGGGGTAGTGAGGGAATTGGTGGGACATGGACTGGGAAAAGATTTGCATGAGGACCCGCAGATGCCAAATTATGGCAGGCGAGGGCGAGGGAAAAAATTCCAAAACGGAATGGTAGTAGCTATCGAACCTATGATCAATATGGGAACGCGGCGGATTAAACAATTAAAAGACGGTTGGACCATTCTAACTGCAGATGGAAAACCCAGCGCACATTTTGAGCATGATGTGGCCCTAGTGGATGGAAAACCGGAATTACTATCGACTTTTCAATACATCTACGACACATTGGGAACAACTTCCAATGAGGAGGAGGAGTTTAGGGCTACTAAAACAGCTTAGGGTGTCAAACATATTTAAGTTCTTCCTCAACCTTTTACCACGACCTTGGCTTATTAGTATCAGCTATTTTATTCGACCCATAATAGCCTTATTCCTTAAAGGAAAAGCTTATGTAGACCCAATTGACGGTAAAGGTTTCCGAAAATTTCTTCCTTATGGATATGAAAATCCAAGGGAAAATGTACTCTCTCCCTCTACCCTTTCACTGGAACGCCATCGATTGCTTTGGCTATTTTTAAAACGGTACACCAATTTTTTCAAGGATCAACTTAAAGTGTTGCATTTTGCGCCCGAACAGGCTTTTTATAACCGGTTTAGAGGCCAAGCTAATTTAGAATACATCACCACCGATCTTAACTCTCCTTTGGCTGATGTGAAGGCAGATATTTGTAATCTTCCTTTTGAAGACTGTAGTTTTGATGTTATTCTATGCAATCATGTCTTGGAACACATTCCTAATGACCAAAAGGCGATGGCTGAATTGTACCGCGTACTCAAAAAAGGGGGGTGGGGGGTATTCCAGATTCCCCAAGACCTGAATCGAGAGAACACATTTGAAGACGATTCCATTACCGATAAAAAGGAACGGGCCAACATATTTGGGCAATATGACCACGTTCGTATATACGGCCGGGATTATTTTGATCGTTTGCGTAACATCGGTTTTCAAGTAGAGGAAATTGACATAACCGGCCAGCTTACTCCAGGAGAAATTGAAAAATACCGATTGGCCAAGGGAGAAATCATACCCTACGTGCTAAAAAGCTAGGAACCAACGAGTTTCTGGAACCCTGGGGACATAAATTCTTGGGTATCGCCCGAATTGTCCAAATAGATGATATAGACCTCCAAACCATCTAATTCCTCGATGAGTTTTTTGCCGTCTTCCAAGTCCATAGCCATAAACGCAGTAGCATAAGCATCGGCGGTAGCGCAATTTTCGGCTATTACACTTGCCGCTAGCACTTTTGAGTTTTTGGTAAATCCTGTCTTGGGATCAATGGTATGTACATATCTTTCTCCCGTAAGACTATCTATTCTAAATTTCCGATAATTTCCGGAAGAGGCCAAGGCCCTATCGCTAAGTGAAACTATTTTTTTGAGCTGACGTCCAAACTCTACTTGGGGATCATCAATACCAACTGTCCATTCTTTATTCGACAGGTTGTTTTTCCCTCGAGTAAGTACTTCACCTCCTACCTCTACCAAATAGTTCTTAATACCTTTATCATTGAGCATTGCACCAAGACGGTCAATGGCATACCCCTTGGCTATGGCATTAAAATCAAAATAAATCCCGGGAAGTGATTTTTGAATGGTTCCATTGGGTGCAAGGTTTACTTTTTCAAAACCTACATATTGCAGGATACTATCCACTTTACTACTATCCAAAGCGATTTGCTTTCCAGGTCCAAATCCCCATGCGTTGACCAGAGCCCCAACAGTTGGGTCAAAATATCCGTTGGATGTTCTATGAACCTTTCTGGAAAGCGCAAAGACCTCATTGAACATATGGTCTACGACAACTGAGGTATCGCCTTCGTTAATCCTTGAAATGTCAGAATTTGGAATATATGTGGACATGGATTGATTCACCGCATAAAAAACAGAATCTATTTCCTTTTGAAAATCCTGTGATCCATCGGATATATAGATAATGGAATAGGTGGTCCCCAGGGCATTACCGATATTCTGATTTTTAATAAGTTTTCCATGTTTTCCACAGCCCATCAAAACTACCGATAACAATAATACTAATTTCTTCATGATGTTTGAAAAGAAATTAGTCCCTCGTAATCCACAATGTAGGGTTCATTAAGCAAAATAGGTAGGTTTCTATCTTCAGCATTGGACAGTCCCACACCTGCATAATACGTTTTCGCCTCGAATTTATCGGCATGGTTTTTCACCTTGTCCATCAATTCCTTATCATACTTTTTTGGGTCATCTGGAAAATTAACATGGCGAACGACCACAAAATGTAAATCCTTATCCTTGAGACAAACAAACTGAGGATCTTTCTTGAACTTACTATTTACCGCCATAAACTCAAAACCATCCGCTTCAAGTTCCTTGCCCACCAAATTCATGGCCAAATTATGTAGTTCCTGTTCTGTTAATTGCCTGCTCATAATAAAAAAAAACCGACACTCTCTGGCATCGGTTTGGTAGGATTAAGACCTCCCCCACTTCCTGCCCAACATGGTCATTCAGGCGGGCGCTCAAGGTGACCTATGTTTTATTTCAATTAGCCTCCGAAGTCATCAAAACGAATGTTCTCATCCGGGATACCAAAGTCCTCTCCCATCTTCTGAACCGCCTTGTTCATCAATGGTGGACCACAGAAATACAATTCAATATCTTCTGGAGCATCATGGTGGTTTAAGTAGTTATCAATTACGCAATTGTGAATGAAGCCAACAAAACCATCCCCTGCTTCGTCATTAATATCTTCTTTTACTTTCCAGTTGTCTTCTTCCAAAGGTTCCGAAAGTGCTAGATAAAACTTAAAATTTGGAAACTCTTTTTCCAATTGGTAAAAATGATCCAAGTAAAATAGCTCCCGCTTGGAACGTCCACCATACCAATAGGTCACTTTTCTTCCAGTTTTCAATGTCTTGAACAGATGGTATAAATGGGAACGCATAGGAGCCATCCCTGCACCACCACCAACATACAACATTTCTGATTCGGATTCATTGATAAAAAATTCTCCGTAAGGTCCGGATATGACCACATCATCTCCTGGCTTCAAATTAAAAATGTACGACGAAGCTACACCAGGATTTACATCCATCCATCCATTTTTGGAACGGTCCCAAGGGGGGGTGGCAATACGTACATTCAACATAATTTCGCGACCTTCAGCGGGATAGGAAGCCATTGAATAGGCCCTTTCCACCAACTCTGGGTTTTTCATAACCAACGGCCAAAGGTTGAATTTATCCCACTCGGCCTGAAATTTATCAGGCGTCTCGTGTTCCTCCGGGTGGGCGGTAATATCCATATCGGAATACTTCACTTCACATGGTGGAATCTCTATTTGAATGTATCCACCTGCCTTATAGTTCATCATTTCAGGAATTTCAACTACAAATTCCTTAATAAAGGAAGCCACGTTATAGTTACGGACCACCTTGGCAGGCCATTTCTTTATTCCAAAAACTTCTTCTGGAATGGTTATCTCCATATCCTGCTTCACCTTAACTTGGCAAGCCAAGCGAGCCCCATGTTGTAGCTCCTTTCTGGAAAAGTGAGGGGTTTCTGTTGGGAGGGCTTCCCCTCCACCTGAAAGCACATGGCATTCACACTGAATACAGGTACCACCGCCTCCACAAGCAGAAGGCAAAAATACCTTTTGATTACCAAGGGTGGACAACAAAGTTCCCCCGGAAGCTACCTCTATTTTCTTTTCCCCATTTATGGTCAAGGTAACAGGCCCTGAGGGCGAAAGCTTTTCTTTGGTGAATAGTAATAGGGCTACCAACAGCAACAGCAATATCAAAAAAGCAACTACCGTAATTACTATGGTACCAACAGTACTTGTAGCTAATATCATCTCTATTCTTTTATTGCCTGATTATAAGAGATTGCCTTTTCATCATCTTCAATCTCTTTTTTAATTTCTTTTTCTTCATCTATCTTTTCGGCAGTGGTTGCCTCCGGAGTTTCTGGAGGTTCATTATCACCTGTAAGCATACCGCCGAAGCTTTGAAAACCTATGCCCATCAAACCTGTTATGATAAAGGTGATGCCAAGACCTCTTAAGGGAGGGGGGACATTGGAATACCGAATCTTTTCCCGAATGGCCGCGATAGCCAAAATGGCCAAAAACCAACCGATACCAGAGCTAACGCCATAGTTCAATGCCAACCCCAAGGTCGGAATTTCCCTTGCTTGCATAAATAAAGAGCCTCCCAAGATAGCACAGTTCACCGCTATTAGCGGCAGGAAAATACCCAATGAATTGTACAATGACGGAGAAAATTTTTCCACAATAATTTCCACTAGTTGTACCATGGTGGCAATAGTGGCAATAAAGAGGATGAAGGATAGAAAGCTTAAATTATAGTCTGCATACTCGGGTCCCAACCAGGCCAAAGCCCCATCTTGCAACAAATACTGGTCCAATAACCAATTAAGTGGTACGGTTACCGCCAATACGAATATTACAGCGGCGCCCAATCCGACTGCGGTACTCACTTTTTTGGACACAGCCAAGTAAGAGCACATCCCCAAAAACACAGCAAATACCATGTTATCAATAAAAATAGATTTGAAAAATAGTTCTATGTGTTCTAACATCCTACTAAAGTTTATGCTTCCTCAATTAATGCACTGTTTCTTGAACGTTGTATCCAAATTAGAATTCCCACCACGATCAATGCAGCTGGTGGTATGATCATAAATCCATTGTTTTCATATCCAAAAGCATACAATCCGGTTTTGGCAATGGGATCGCCCAAGACCGGAATTCCGAATAGAGTTCCCGAACCCAATAACTCCCTAAAGAAACCTACTATAATGAGTATTACACCATACCCAAGCGCATTGCCAATACCATCTATAAACGAGCGCCATGGTCCATTCCCCAATGCAAAGGCCTCAAAACGTCCCATGATAATACAGTTGGTAATAATCAAGCCTACAAAGGCTCCCAAGGTCTTGCTCAATTCATAAGCAAAAGCCTTAAGTACTTGGTCTACAATAATTACGAGGGTAGCCACCACTACCAATTGTACAATAATTCTAATTTTGGATGGAATGACATTTCTCAACAATGAAATGACCACATTACCCAGTCCCATTACAAAAATTACCGATATGGCCATTACCACGGAAGCTTGAAGTTCTGCAGTAATCGCAAGAGCCGAACAAATACCAAGAACCTGAATGGTAATGGGATTGTTGTCGGTCAAAGGGTCCAATATCAGATTTGCATCTTTTTTTGAGAGTAAGGCCATCTTAATTATTTCTTACGGTTAGCAAATAGGGTTTGTACAGGTTGAGGCTTTCCTTAATCATTGCTGCAACACCGTTACCAGTAATGGTGGCACCCGCAAGGGCATCCACTTCATAATCGGCTTTATCCTGGTTCAAGGGATCGTTATTTCCCTTTGCCACAGCGACTCCTTTAAATTGATTTCCATCCACCACATTTTCCCCACTAAAATCATCCATAAAAAACCTCAATTTGATATTCGCCCCAAGACCTGGAGTTTCACCTTTATGATCAAAATAAACCCCCTGGATAACCAAATTTTCATCCAAAGCCATGAAGCCCCATATAGCATCCCATAAGCCCTTTCCATACATGGGAAGGATATATGATTTTTTACCGTCCTTCTCTCCAATGAAGAAAGGAAGCTCTGCCTCCTGACCACTTTTTAAAGCAGCTATTTGTTTCTTTAAATCAATCAGATAGGCTTCACTATTTTCCTCGACATCCCCATTATTCCTTAGCACATATTGTTCTTTTATATAGGTAGAGAATTCCCCTTCCACACGATTGGTTGGAATAGGGCTCACGCCACTTTCTTCGGTATTCTCATTGACCCCCATTGCATATAGGATGTTCTGCTGCGTGGCAAAGCGTTCGTTCTCATCTATACGGGGACGCAATCCAGAAGCAAAGGAGGCTAAAATGGAACCTACTATGACTACCATAATCATGGCAAAAACCACAGTATACATATTTTTTTCAGTATTCAGTGCCATATCTCTATACCGTTTCAGCTTTTAGTTCCGCGGCTGCCCCATCAACCGTATCCGGGTGAATCGTAGCATTTTTTAACCGCTTCAATCTCTTTTTGACATTACCCCTTACCACATAGTGATCAATGGTAGGTGCAAATACGTTCATCAATAAAATTGCCAAGAAAACGCCTTCTGGGTAACCTGGATTGAACACACGGATCATGACCGAAATAAAACCAATCAAAAATCCATAAATCCATTTACCCTTGTTGGTTTGAGAACCGGTCACCGGGTCTGTAGCCATATAAACAATGCCAAAGGCCAATCCGCCAACTATGAGGTGTTGCCAGAAATCAAAACTCATCAACCCATAAAACTTACTGTATTCGGGAATCCAGCCAAAATCGACAACGGCGTTAAAAATCAATCCCATAACCAAGGAACCTAGGACAGCACTCAACATGATTCGCCAACTGGCAATCTTGGAAAAAATCAAGAAAAGTCCCCCTAAAAGAATCAAAAAGGTAGAAGTCTCCCCTACCGATCCGGGGATAAATCCGAAAAACATTTCTGACAAATCATACTTGGCAAACATCTCTTGATTGTTGCCCTGTGCCAAATACCCTAAAACCGTTTCTCCGGAAATAGCTTCTATATTGGTTGCCCCAGCAGTAATGGCTTCTGCCCGCTCCCTAGCCTCATGTACCCATACCTTATCACCGCTCATCCATGTAGGATACGCAAAGAATAAAAAGGCACGAATGGTCAAGGCGGGGTTTAAGATATTCATTCCGGTACCACCAAATACCTCCTTACCAATGACCACTCCAAATACAACGGCAACTGCCAGCATCCATAATGGGGTATCTACAGGTATGATTAAGGGCACCAACATTCCGGTAACCAAATACCCCTCTTCAACCTCATGACCTTTGATAACGGCAAAAATAAATTCGACGAGCAACCCAACCCCATATGAAACGATAACCAATGGTAAGACTGTGATGGCACCAAGCCAAAAGTTATCCCAGGTAATGAAATGCTCTAAAACTGAGAAATTTTCTGGAAAACCGTTAAGGGCGGAATAATGTTGGTATCCCGCATTGAACATTCCAAATAACAAACAAGGAACCAAAGCCAGGATCACGGTATTCATGGTTCGCTTCAAATCGTCTACCGCACGAATGTGACTGCCTGAGTGAGTGGTCTCATTTGGTGTAAATAGAAAAGTGTGAAAGGCATTAAAGGCGGGTGCCATTTTCTTGCCTTGATACTTTAGCTTGATTTCATGCATTTTTTCTTTCAGTCCCATAGCTTAACCTATTTCTTGATATAACAGATCCAGTCCTTCCCTGATGATCTGTTGGTGTGGTTGTTTCGAGATACAAATGAATTCGGTTAACGAAAAATCTTCGGGAGCTACTTCATAAAGTCCCAATTGTTCCATTTCGTCCAAATCCTTCACCATACATGCCTTTAAAAGCTGTAAGGGGTAAATATCGAGTGGAAAGACCTCTTCATACCTTCCGGTAACCACAAAAGCGCGGTGTTCCCCATTGGTATTGGTGTCCAAGTCGTATTTTTTATTTGGATTCATCCATGAGAACGTCAATGCCCTAGTGGATGATATTTTGTTAAAAACAGGTTTATTCCATCCAAAAAGTTCATAATCGTCACCTTCGGGAATGGCACTGACCGTGTTATTGTAAAAGCCCAGATGTCCATCTGGCTTTATTCGATATCCTGTCAAAACATCACCATTGATCAATCTGAATTTTTCTTCATTAACACCACTGGCATAAAGGAAAGTGGATACCTCCGCACCAATTTTCGTAGTGTAGTATTTAGGTGTTTTAATCGAAGAACCTGCTAGGGCAACAGTTCTCTCGGCGTTAAATCTGCCGGTCATTATAAAATCACCCAATATAACGAGGTCTTGGGGGGAAATGGTCCAAATCACTTCTCCTTTATTGATAGGATCAATTTTATTGATTTGGGTGCCTACTAGCCCTGCAGGATGCGGGCCGGATATTTGATGCAAAGCAATACCGTCAATCTTTGCGAATGGAGAAGTCCCCGTATTTCCAACGGAAACGTGAATTTTTCCTGGAGTCAGTTTCCCTAAGGCTTTTATTGCGGCCTGCAGTTGCTCCCCTTTACCCTTAAGCACATAGTCCACATCTGCTGCTAGTGGAGAAGTGCTGTATCCAGAAATAAAAATGGCTTTTGGCGTTTTATCCGGATTTGCAATAATATCATATGGCCTTTGTTGTATAAATGGCCAACAACCCGATTGCAAAAGTGATTTTCTAAGTTCAATGGTATCCATTTTCTCCAAATCCATCGGTTGGCTTTCGTGAAATACCTGTTCTTTATCTGCTAATATCTTTAGCTTGAGGATTCGTCTTCTTGCGCCACGGACTATTTCCACCAGTTCCCCACTGACTGGGGAGACAAAAAGCATGTCTTCCCTATTCTTATTGTAGAATATGGGCTCACCAGCTTTGACTTCGGCACCTTCTTTAATTATCATCTTTGGGGTAATCCCATGAAAGTCCTCAAGATGAATGGCATAAATGTTACTGGAAACGGCTGGTGAAGTGGTCTGCTCTGCTGCCCCGACAAGGTTGATGTTCAACCCCTTTTTGATTTTAATGCCTTTGGACATATTTCTTCAGCTATTTAACTAAATTCCGTGCAAATTTAATGCTTAAAACGCATATTGCAGGGGTTAAGTATGAACCTTAGTATTTATTTATAACTATTCTAAATAATTGAGTTCCAACCTAGCGGGACTGCGAAAAGTATGGTATTCATTTTGTTTACCTTTACCCGATATTTTGTCTAATAATGCGTGATTTTTTTAAACATTTTGCACCACTTTTTCTACCTCTTGTACTATTCGGTCAGGTTTTAGAAGAAATAAACCCAGCTCCCCATATCAAAACAATCATCTTTACAGGGCCAACAGAGGACCAATTTCCTATTATTACCCTGAATGAACGTATCACCCTGACTTTCGATGATTTGAGTGCCAGCGAGCAAGATTATTATTATAGGATCATTCATTGTGATTACGATTGGACGCCTTCGCAATTATTAAAATCACAGTATTTGAAGGGTGTAGACAACCAGCGTATTATTGATTATGGAAATAGTTTGACCACATTGCAGCCCTACTCCAATTATCGATTGACCATTCCCAATAACGAAGTTTCACTAAAAGTTACAGGGAATTATGTGCTTGAAATCTATAATACCAATAACGAGCTTCAGTTTTCAAGGCGTTTTGTGGTCTATAAAAATTTGGTGACCGTAGGAGGTTATGTAAAACGCTCAAGGGATTTTGAATTTTTAAATGAAAAACAAGTAGTTCAGTTTACCATTAACACTGCTGGCTTTCCCGTCGTCAATCCAAAACAAGAGATAAAGGTGGCCATTTTGCAGAACTATTTTTGGCCTACCGCACTATATAACATAAAACCTCAGTTTACCATTGGAAATGAATTGGTTTATAAATACGATCAGGAAACCAGTTTTTATGGGGGGAATGAATTCCTCAACTTTGACACCAAGGATCTTCGCTCTCCTACTTTCGCCATCTCTAGCATTGAACTCAGGGAGCTCTACCACCACTACCTCTTTACCAATGATTATAGGAATGACGATGAATACACCTATTTCCCTGATGTCAACGGGGATTTTTTGGTACGAACACTTCAAGGAACCGATGTTTCTCGAGAAGCGGAATATACCAAGGTACATTTTAGCCTGCCCTATGACCCAGTTTTAGGATTGGACAATGTGTACGTTTTTGGCAAGTACAACAATTTTGACCTTGCCGATGAAAATAAGATGACCTACAATGAGGAAACCGGAAACTTGGAATTGGAGCACTTATTCAAACAGGGATTTTACAATTACAAATACGTTGTGGAGAAGGAGGATGGTTCTATTGATTTAAATACGGTTTGCGGCAATTTTCACTTCACGGAAAACAATTACCTCATATTGGTATATTATCGCGACTTTGGTGAGATGTTCGACAGTATCATTGCCATTGGCACCGCTAATTCCCGAAATATCAGTAATTAAATTATCTTTATTTCATAACCTTTCAAGGAAGTGGGAAAAGGAACCAAATTAATAACCAAAGGACGTTACGAGTTTAAGTTTAGAGGCACGGAATGCCTTAACTGTGGGCATGTTTTGGATATGGGCGACAAATACTGCCCTAATTGTGGTCAAGCGAACAGTACCAAAAAATTGGTACTGAAAGACTTTTTGGATGAGTTCCTCTCCAATGCCATCAATTACGACTCAAAATTGTTGAAGACCCTATCCACAATGTTGATTCGGCCTGGAACCATTACTAAAGACTACATTCGTGGAAAAAGGGTAACCTATACCAACCCGTTTCGATTTTTGTTCAGCTTGGCTTTTCTTTATTTGTTGATGGTGAGTTATGACAGTAACCTCGCCGAACTAAATGAGTTGGGATTAGAGGAAAGGATTCAAAAAACAGGGCCAATGTCCTTTAGCTTTAATAATGGTGAAAATGGTAAGGATAGCACCAAAATTGAGGACCAGACCAAACAGGCCATACAGCAATTGGATTCCTTGGAAAACTTAAAGAATATTCCAGGTATTCAAAATTTGGATTCATTGCAGTCAATTATCACTGCAGGTATAGATAAGATAGCCAAAAAAGATTCCATGATGTTGGCCAATCCAAAAGCATATTTTCAGCAATTGGAAAAGTGGGATGCTGATAATCTTATGGGTAAAATGGAATTTTTCTTTACGTATTTGCGAAAAGACTCCATAGCAACTTTTGCGGAAGCCCAACAAAAGTATGAAGTAGACGAATCCTTAAATACGAGAATTGCTTTTCGTGCTGAACGACCGCGCCGCCGGCATGGCCGTAGGTACTGTCGATGGGTAGGTCGTTTAGACAGATGTCGATGTCGCGAACACTTTGCATCACCGCGCCGGTCAGACCGACGTCTTCTCTTCTAGCAACGACTTCCGGATGATCGACGTTATAGAGATGATCCGCAGTGTTTCGATCATGCTCCATCAGAAAGCCGGTTTCGCCTTGTTCAAGCAAGAACTTGATGCGTTCGTTTTCGTCTTCTGGCTTTCCAAAGCCGCTGAGCTGAAAGATTCTCCAGGGTTTCGTTCGATAGCCAGTGGCATAAGCGCCACGATGAAAAGGAGGTTCGCCGGGGGCTGCTCCGACATTCTGCCGATGGGCGCTGGGCACATCATCAGCTGTGTAGAAGCTTTTTAACGGTATACCCGAGGCGGTTACCCAGTCTTGGTCGTCTGATTCCTGGTGCATAAGCCTTCCTGCTAACCGAAGGTACGCTCTGGTCGCTTACTCTATTCAGCTGAAGCTGTTTTTTGTCGTGCGACGAAGCATGCCGATTCTAGTAATCGTTATATGTGGCTGCCGCTTTTTAACCGACGACAGTGTAGAGTTCGTAGTAATTCTTGACTAAGATTAAATTAATATTACTCTAAGTCAAATAAAGTTAACGTAGCTCATCCGACCAAAATAAACACAGCAAGCGGGAGCACTAAGCCATGAACTCTTTTACCTTTGATGTTTCAGCCACCGAGAAGGTCTATCTGGGCGAGCGCGCAGAGACCGCGGTAGCGCTTGAAGCTGAGCGTCTCGGCGCCCAACGCGTGTTTCTGCTGGTAAGTCACAGTCTTAAGGAAAACACCGATGAAATTGAGCGAATCCAACGAGCATTAGGAACTCGCTACGTGGCGAGCTACAGCGGTATGCCACCGCATGTGCCGCGCGCAGCCGTTTTAGACGCGGCCGCTATCGCTCGCGAGGCTAACGCCGATTTGGTCGTGACGGTTGGAGGAGGTTCGGTTACCGACGCGGGTAAGATCGTCGCAATCTGTCTCGAACACAACATCAAGAGTCACGAGGATTTTGATCGTTTCCGCGTTTACGTAGACGATGATGGGCAGGTTGTAAAACCGGTATTTGCCGCGCCATCGATCCGCGTGGTTATCTGCCCGACGACGCTCTCCGGAGGCGAGTTCAATCCGTTGAGTGGTGCCACCGATGAGAAAGTTAAGCTTAAACAGGGCTATGAGCAGAGGCTGATGGCGCCGGTCAGCGTGGTACTGGATCCAGCGCTTACCGTACACACTCCTGAGTGGCTGTTCCTTTCCACTGGCGTACGCGCTGTGGATCACGCTCTGGAGTCTCTCGGATCTCTCCAATCCAACTATCATGCGGACGGTCTGGCAGCGAGCGCGCTTGAGTTGCTCAGCGACGGACTCATGCGGGTCAAAAAAGACCCAGGAGACATAGACGCGCGTCTTAAATGCCAGATTGGTGTATGGCAATCGATGCTGCCACTCATCGGCGGCGTGCAATTGGGTTTGAGTCACGCAATCGGCCACGTGCTCGGTGGGAGCTTTGATGTGCCCCACGGCTACTGCTCTTGCGTGATGGCACCTTCGGTGCTGGCGTTCAACGAATCGGTCAATGGTGAAAAACAAGCGAGAATTAGCCGCTGCTTTGGCCGCCCGTCGGAGCGGGCGTCGAGCGTCGTTGATGAGTTTATTAGGGCTCTGGAAATGCCTCGCACTTTGGAAGCGGTTGGAGTTGAGGCTAACGATCACGCAATGATCGCGGAAAACACTATGCATGATTTTTGGGCGCGCACGAACCCGCGAACTATCGAAAAGGCTGAAGATGTGTTGCCCGTCCTGGCGATGGCGTCTGAGCAGGCGTAATGAAGCAAGAGCTGTCAAAGGAAGCTTCGGTCGCGGATAAGAGCCTGAAGAGTGAACTTGCCCTGTTCAAACGTCGGCGGATACGCGAGGAAGCCGCCCGATTGTTTTTTTCTCAGGGCTACGAAAATTCGTCGATCGACGCGATCGCAGAGCGATTGCAGGTCACGAAACCATTTATCTATAGCTACTACAAAAACAAAGGCGAGATTCTCTATGACATTTCGCGCCTCGGTATCAGTGAGTCACTGAAGGTTCTCGATGAGTGTCTGGCGGTTTCCGGCTCTTCCTGGGATCGTTTGAAAATGATTGTCGATAGGGTGACTCGGCTGATTTTAGATAATGACGAGTCGATTGTGGTCTACCTGCGGGAAGAGAAAAATCTTGAACCTCATCGC
>JBCBZA010000111.1:0-13288 GCA_039815575.1 Bacteroidota bacterium
ACAACCTCGAACCCTCATAAGCCTGTTCACAAGGAAATGGTTTTAATTGCGAAATTGTCAATAATTACATCACAAAATACATCCTGATTGTTATTTTCTCTTTTTTAAAGGTGTTTTTTTGTGATTTTAAGAATAAAATATGACAACTGTCGTTTTCTAAACAGCTTGTTTATTACTATTTTTGCAGCAAATTCCATGACCACATGAATACTGATCCAAAAACAAGCAATGATATTTCCTTTGAAGACTTTAGGTCACAGATTTTAGAGGATTATAGAATTGCCGTTGTGAGTAGGGAATGTAGCCTTTTGGGACGTAGGGAAGTACTGACGGGAAAGGCAAAATTTGGGATTTTTGGAGATGGGAAGGAACTCCCACAACTTGCCATGGCCCGCGCTTTCAGGAATGGCGATTTTAGAAGTGGCTATTACCGCGACCAAACTTTTATGATGGCCTTGGGTTATTTAGATCCCATAGCTTTTTTCCACGGACTATATGCTACCACCGATATAGAAAAAGAACCTATGAGCGCCGGTAGGCAAATGGGAGGCCACTTTGTGACCCATAGCCTTAATGCGGACGGGACTTGGAAGGATTTGACCCAACAAAAAAATAGCAGTGCGGACATCTCTTGTACCGCTGGTCAAATGCCACGATTGCTAGGGCTGGCCCAGGCTTCAAAAATCTATCGGAATGTTCCAGAGATTGATTCCACTAATTTTTCCAAGGGGGGGAACGAAGTGGCATGGGGTACCATTGGGAACGCCAGTACGAGTGAGGGGCATTTTTTTGAAACTCTTAACGCTGCAGGGGTATTACAGGTCCCTATGGTCATTAGCATTTGGGATGATGAATATGGAATTTCCGTTCCTCAGGAATATCACACCATAAAAAGTGACATTTCTGAGGCATTGAAGGGATTCCAACGAGATGAAAAACAGAAAGGTTTTGAAATCATCAAAGTATCAGGATGGGATTATACGGCCTTGATTCATGCCTACGAAAATGCCTCCGATATTGCAAGGGAATCCCATGTTCCAGTTATGATTCATGTAACGGAACTGACCCAACCCCAAGGACATTCCACTTCCGGTTCCCATGAACGGTATAAAAGTACCGAACGATTGGAATGGGAGCGTGAAAATGATTGCAACAAGCGTTTTAAGGAATGGATCATTGAAAATAACATTGCCAAGGAGGAGCAACTTAAGGATATTGAAAAATCGTGTAAACAAGAGGTTCGTAATGCAAAAAAAGAGGCATGGTCAGAATTTCTAAGACCTAATCTCACCCACAAAAAACAGGTTATCACACTTCTGGAGAATCTGGCAGCGTCCAGTCCCAATAAAACTTTTATCAATAAACTGAAGAATGACCTCATTGCCGTTGATGAACCTATAAAAAAAGATTTGGCCTCATTTCCGCGAAAAGCCCTTAGATACACTGTTGGTGAAGACCACCCAGCAAAAAAGGCACTAGAGCAATGGATTGTCAATTATTTAAGGGAAACACAACCTAAATACAGTTCCCACCTATTTAATGAACTTCCCGAAAAAATTACCGCTCTGGACGAAATTGTTCCTGAATATGGAGAGCATATCGAAGACGTGGATGGGAGAATCATTCTAAGGGATAATTTTGACAAACTCTTCGAAAAATACCCAAATGCCCTTGTCTTTGGCGAAGACACAGGAAATATCGGGGATGTGAACCAAGGTTTGGAAGGTTTGCAAAACAAATATGGGGAGTACCGTATTGCTGATACGGGAATACGGGAAACTACCATCATTGGGCAAGGTATGGGCATGGCGTTGAGGGGACTTCGTCCTATTGCCGAAATCCAGTATCTCGATTATATACTATACGCCATTCAGACCCTCAGTGATGATTTGGCTTCCTTACATTACAGAACGTATGGCAAACAGGCAGCTCCCTTGATCATACGCACTAGAGGACATCGTTTGGAGGGAATCTGGCATTCTGGTTCACCTATGGGCGGATTGGTCCACTTATTACAGGGAATCTATATTCTGGTTCCGAGAAATATGACGAAGGCAGCTGGATTTTATAATACGCTGATGAAAGGCAATGAGCCTGCTTTAGTCATCGAAAGTCTTAATGGGTATCGGCTTAAAGAAGCAAAACCTTCTAATCTTGGTGAATTCTGCACTCCAATTGGTGCTGTGGAAACCGTAAAGGAAGGGCAGGATGTTACGCTGTTATCCTATGGCTCAACATTACGAATGGTACTGAAAGTGGCCAAGGAACTTTTGGAAGTAGGTATCGATGCAGAAGTCATTGACGCACAGTCTTTACTACCCTTCGATTTGAATCATGATGTAGCCAAAAGTGTACAGAAAACAAACCGTCTTTTAGTTATTGATGAGGATGTTCCTGGAGGTGGTTCCGCTTACTTGCTACAAGAAGTAATTGAAAAGCAAGGGGCCTACCGCTATTTGGACAGTGCGCCACAAACCCTTTCGGCTAAAGCCCATCGCCCAGCTTATGCTTCGGATGGAGATTATTTCTCCAAACCCAATGAAGAAGACATTTTTGAAAAAGTGTATGGTATAATGCACGAGTCCGACCCTAAGAATTATCCCAAGCTGCGATAAAACCTCCCCGCAAACGATACTCGGTAAACCGAGAGGTTTTCCCAACCTTACTTAATTCTTGATATCCTTTTCTTGCTGATTCATAGCGGGAACCATTGGATTTCCATCTGCATCGATCTCAATAATATCATCAAAACCCAATTCATCCAGTTTGGAAATGATTTTGGCCCTATCCCCTACCATAAACCAATTTACGGCTTCCGGTTTAACAATCGTTTTACTCACCGTCTTAATATCATTTAGGGATAAGCCCCTTACGCTCTTGTCATAGGTTTTGTAGTAATCGTCCGGCAAACCATAACGCAACATATTTCTAACCGAGCCATTAACGGCACTGTTGGTCTCCCATTGACCTGGAAGCTTTAATACCTGATTTGTTTTCACTTTATCCAACTCTTCCTGTGTGGGAGGTCGTGAGCTGAGGAAATCGGTTATTTCCTTTCTAAGTTCGGTCACGGACTCCGCGGTCTTATCCGTTTGTACAGGGGCATAAAGAATAAAAGGACGTTCTTCTTTTGATCCCAATACAAATCCCCCAGCCCCATAAGACCAATGTTTATCTTCACGGAGGTTCATATTGATACGGGAAGTAAAATCCCCTCCTAATATATTCACCATTTGTTCCAATGCCACCTCAGAAACCCCGCCGTACTTATCAGCTAAATGTCCAGCTATAATGACGGACTGTTGGGATTCGGGCCTATTCATTAAATACAGTGTATTCTTAGTATTGGTTTTTGGCGCATTGAAAGTTACTTGGGGAACATCACCTTTCTTCCATTTTCCCAGTGCCTTTTCCAACGTGGGTTTTAATTCTTCCATTGAAATATCACCCGTTACGATTAAAGTAGAGTTGTTGGGTTTTATCCAAGTGTCATAGAACGAAATAATGTTATCCCTAGTCATATTTGCTACTGTTTCCTCGTAACCTGTGCCGGTGTAAGGTGAGCTGTACGGATGGTCGTCCCCATACATATACTTGTTCATGACCCGTAACGCCATGGACACCGGTTGTGATTTCTCTTGTTTTATATCATTGATTTGTTCATCCCTTAAGCGTTCAAATTCTTTTTGGGGAAATTCAGGATTCAGTAACACATCCGCAAACAATTTCAAACTGGCCTCAAAACTTGGTTTTAAGGTCGACATGTAAATATTGGACTGGTCTTGGTTTGAGAACGTACTCAACGATGCCCCCAGTAATTGCAACTGCTCATTAATTTGAAGGGAAGTCTTATCCCTTGTTCCCTCATCAATAAGGTTCATCGCCAATTCTGCCGTTCCCGGACTGGAGAGGTAATCAGTTTTATATCCAGCGTCAGCGACCATATTAATAATCATGGTCGGCACCCCCGTTCGTTGGGCCAGAACCACTTTAAGCCCATTAGTTAGGCTGGCTCTTTTTAATTCAGGAAATTGTGAGCTTTTTTGCGGACCCAATTCTGGCAACTTACTACGGTCAGCAGCAGCGGCTTCCACGCCATATTCTGGAAAAGGTTTACAGATTAAAATATGTTTTCCTTTGGTCAACCATTTTTTAGCGGATTTCTTGAGGTCTTCTACAGTAGCTTGCTCCACATACTCTAACTGCGTTTTATAGTAAGAAGCATCACCATGATAGGTTTCATTGGATGCTAAAATATCTGACACGCCGCCAAAACCACCGATTCTTTCCAATCCCTTGATAAAGTTGGAAAAATAAGCTGCTTTCACCCTTTTTAGCTCTGCCTCGCTCGGTCCTTCTTCGATAAACTTTGAGATTTCCCCCCAAAGTTCTTTTTCCAACTTTTTAGGATCTTGGCCATCTTTAACGTTCAAATACGCCACAAACCTACTTGCGATTTCGCTTGACCATTGAAAAGAAGTTGCACTGCTAGCCGATTGATCTTCATAAATAAATTTCTTGTACAACCGGGAGTTTTTGCCTGAAGATAGAATGGAGGAAATCAAGTCAAAATGTAAATCCTCCTCAGAACCAAATTGAGGGGTGTTCCAAACAAACATGACCCTCGTTTCAGGGACTCGATCTTCATAAACTTGGCGGGAATCATATATTTTATTGGGAATATTCACCTCTTGGCGCTCCACAGTTGGACCCGAAGGAATATCACCAAAGTATTTGACTACTTTCTGATATACTTCTTCCGGGTTAACATCCCCTGCAATGGCCAATACAGCATTGGCCGCACCATAATAGGATTTAAACCACTCTTGAACATCTTCCAAGGAAGCCGCATTCAAATCTTCCATTTCCCCTATCACTGTCCAGGAATAAGGATGTCCCTTAGGATATAATGCCTTTACTATATAGTCCCATTGTATCCCATAGGGCTGATTTTCGTTTTGCCGCTTTTCGTTTTGAACCACACCTCGTTGCTCATCCAAACGTGCTTGATCGATCGCGCCTAGCAAATGACCCATTCTATCCGATTCCAAGAACAGGACTTGGTCAAGGGCGGAAACAGGAATATTTTGGAAATAATTGGTCCTATCATTGTTCGTTGTCCCATTGAGGTCGGTTGCCCCTATACGCTCCAAGGCTTGGAAATAATCCGTATTGTAGTTTTCACTACCATTGAACATAAGGTGCTCAAAGAGGTGGGCAAACCCACTCTTTCCCGGTTTTTCATTCTTTGAACCAACATGGTACCATACATTTACTGCAACTATGGGGGCCTTATGGTCTTCGTGTACCAAAAGGGTAAGACCATTTTTTAGGGTATATTTCTTGTATGGGATTTTAATGTCATCCGCTTCAAACTGAAAATCTTGGGCTTGTAGTACCCCAAGTCCAAAAGCCGCCAAAAGCAGCATACAAAGTACTTTCTTCATTTTAAGGGTTATTTGATTGATAAATTCAAGTATCACAAGATACTAAATTGTCCACTTATACCCATCGGATATTAATTTTCTAATCTGCTTGACTTTACCTAAAGTATCCTGAAAAATTTTAGATTTGTAAAAACTAGTCCCCCGTATAAATGAAAAATAATCTTGTTACCCATCTCGGTCTTGCTTTTCTAAGAATAGTACCCTCCTTAATGATGCTCAGCCATGGTTATCCCAAGTTTCAGAAATTAATTTCTGGTAATATGGAGTTTGCCAACCCCATTGGTATTGGGGAAGGCCCTTCCCTATTTTTAACGGTTATTGGAGAAGTCGTTGCCCCTATAATGATTATTATAGGTTACAAAACGAAATTGGCTGCTATTCCCGCTTTAATTACCATGCTGGTTGCGGCTATTGTAGTGCATGGAACTGATCCATTCAATGTTCAGGAAAAAGCTTGGCTTTATGCTGTATTTTTTGCTGCTATCCTGCTTTTAGGGCCAGGGAAATTTAGCTTGGACAAAAAATAGTTAATAGACCAATCCCAGTAATTCCTTTAATAGGTCATCCTGCGAAATATTTTGGGCACCAAGCCCTTTCCCCTTGAGGTCCAACTCGCGTAAACCGGAAATAATTTTGCTTACCCGCTTCATGGGGTAGTTTTTTGCCGCTGTCTGATATTCTCCAACGAAATAGGGGTTAACCCCTAAACTTTGGGCAACAGCTTTTTGGGACTGGTCTTTTAAACCATGAAATTGCAAAAGTTGGGAAAAAAAAGTGTGCAGCAATGTGACCGTCACCACAAAAGGATTGTCTTTTGGGTTTTGGGAAAAATAATGTACGATTCTACTGGCCTTGGAAAGATCGTGTTCGGCAATCGCCTTTTTTAATTCAAAATTGTTGTAGTCCTTGCTGATTCCTATGTGTTTCTCAATAAGTTCCGGGCTTATTTCCTGCCCCTTTTCAATGGAGAGATATAGTTTTTGAAGCTCATTATCAATCTTACTAAGTTCGGTGCCCAGATATTCCACGAGCATAGCCGAGGATTTGGGCGAAATGCTATATCCCTTTCCCGACAGCACCCTGCGAATCCAGTCTGCCACTTGATTCTCATAGAGTTTTTTGCTTTCAAATAACACCCCGGTTTTGGATATGGATTTATAAAGCTTTTTTCGCTTGTCCAGTTTTTTGTATTTGTAACATAGCACCAAAACAGTGGTTGCCTGGGGATTTTCCACGTAGGATGCCAATTGCTCAATGGTCCTTGACAAATGTTGGGCTTCTTTTACAATAATCACTTGATATTCTGCCATCATGGGAAATCTCTTGGCATGGGAAACCACTTCATCCAGAGAAGTATCCTTGCCATAAACAATCATCTGATTAAACCCTCGCTCCTCTTCTGTAAGTATCCCTTTTGAAATAAAATCGGAAATTTTATCTATGTAATAGGGCTCATCACCCATTAAAAAATAAATGGGTTTGATGTCCCTGGCCTTTATGGCAGATACTATTTGTTTTACTTCCTCCATAAAAAATTGCCGACTTTTGAATTATGGATCCACTGAATTTTCCAAAGTTCAACTTTCGGGTTAAAAATACCGAAAATCAACTTCGCATTTTTGACATTGTTCGTAAAAAGTTTGTGGTCCTCCAACCAGAGGAATGGGTAAGGCAGCATGTAATACATTATCTTAATTTTCATAAAGGATATCCACTAAGTCATATCAATGTAGAAAAGAAACTCATGGTTAATGGATTAAACAAGAGATACGATATTATCGTTTTTAACCGGGATGCCACGATAGAAGTATTGGTGGAATGTAAGGCCCCTAATATAGTGATCGATCAAAGTACTTTTGACCAAGTAGCACGGTACAATCTAAAGGCAAATTCAAATTATCTTATGCTGACCAATGGTTTGCAACACTATTACTGCCAACTGGATGTGAAAGACGAAAAATACAGGTTTCTAAAGGATATTCCTGATTTTAGCCGTTAATTTGCACCCGTTTTGAAAGTTGCACTTGCCATATTAAATTGGAATGGGGCTGAACTGTTACAAAGGTTCCTTCCAGATATTCTAAAGTTTTCCAAAGATGCCGACGTGTATGTTATTGATAATGCTTCAAGTGATCACTCCATTCCAGTGTTAAAGGAACAATTCCCGCAGGTGGGTATTGTTCAGAATGAAAAAAACCTTGGTTTTACCGGAGGGTATAATAAAGGACTGCAATCCATTGAAGCGGACGTTTATTGTCTTTTAAATTCAGACGTTAAGGTTACGGAAAACTGGTTGGAACCGATTCTGGAATTATTTAAAAAGGACCAGAATGTAGCTATCGTCCAACCGAAAATTCTTGATTTGAATAAGCCCGATTACTTTGAGTATGCTGGAGCGGGCGGAGGTTTTATTGATAAGTTGGGGTATCCCTTCTGTAGAGGGCGCATTTTTCAAGCGTTGGAAAAAGACGAGGGACAATATAATGACACCACTGAAATTTTTTGGGCCACAGGTGCCTGTATGTTTGTAAATAGTTTAGTATTTAAAGATTTAGGTGGATTTGATGAAGATTATTTTGCCCACCAGGAAGAAGTTGACCTATGTTGGAGAGCTAAGAATACCGGATATGCCATTTATTATGTTGGGGCAAGTACGGTATTCCATATGGGAGGCTTCACCTTACAGAATTCAAATCCCCACAAAACATTTTTAAATTTTAGGAATTCACTTTATACCATTATAAAAAACCTTCCCGTCAAATCTGCCTGGCCCATAGTCTTTTTAAGACTGATTTTGGATGGTGTTGCTGCTGTTCGATTCGCATTGCAGCTCCGCGGAAGGCATGCATGGGCTATACTACGTGCGCATTTAAGTTTCTATAAAAACTTCAGAAGGATGTATCGCAAGCGGGAAAAGACCAATTTTCTGCTAAAATATTATCCTGTAAAATCCATAGTGTGGTCCCATTTCGTACATCAGATAAATAATTTTAACATTTTAGTAAAAGATTAACGATGGAGTACAATCGCTCAATTTGATTTTATCTAATTTTGGCGCAGTATATCGGAAAAATCGTATCTAATTAACCATTAAAATATTTAGTATTATGAGAAAAGTTTTTCTAGGGTTCCTTGGTTTGACCATTCTTTTGTCCTCCTGTGTTTCCCAAAAGAAATACGCAGAACTTGAGGCAAAACATAAAGAAGCTCAAGATTTATTGAACTCAGCAACCGTAAAACTCAATGATTGTTTGGAGGAGAAAGCCACGGTTACCTCTCAGTTAAACGCTTTGGAAGAGCAAAACACGTTCTTAAAGGCGAATAACCAGGAGTTAATAAGAAATATGGGCGACTTGACCGAACTTACTTCAAAGGGAGCTGAGAATCTAGAAAAATCATTGGAAAGTTTACAGGAAAAAGACCTTACCATTAGGAGATTGCAAGATGCGGTCACAAGGAGGGATTCCGTCAACCTTTCATTGGTACAAAGCCTTAAAGGGGTTTTAGGAAATTTGGATGATGAGGATATCGAAGTGAGTGTGGAAAAAGGTGTTGTTTTCGTTTCCATTTCTGATAAACTATTGTTCAGAAGTGGTAGCTATAACATCACCAATGCTGCAAAGGAGGTTTTGGGTAAGGTTGCCAAAGTGGTCAACAACAAACCCGATTTTGAATTCATGGTTGAAGGTCATACAGATGACGTACCCTATAGAGGGCGTGGCGGTGTTTTATTGGATAATTGGGACTTAAGTGCCAAAAGGGCAACCTCAATTGTACGCATTTTGCAGAACGATTACGGTGTAGATCCAAAGAGAATGACCGCAGCTGGTAGATCGGAATACATTCCCATTTCTGCAACGGATAAAGCTAAAAACAGGAGAACCCGTATTGTAGTGCTTCCAAAATTAGATCAGTTCTACAATATGATTGAAGAGGGTATGAAAGATCCAGCCATTGGAGGCTCAGGAAACTAATTGCCCAAAAAAGGTATATGTTAAAGGCGGTCACATGACCGCCTTTTTTATTTTAGTCTAAAGGATGTCCAACGCACCTTTACCCTCTCGAATAACTTTAGGTTCACTTTCTGAGAGGTCAATTACAGTGGACGCCATATTATCACCATAACCACCGTCAATAACGACATCCACTAGGTTTTGCCATTTTTCAAAAATCAATTCCGGATCTGTGGTATATTCTAAAACATCATCCTCATCACGAATGGATGTGGATACGATAGGGTTGCCAAGCGTTTGTACCAAACTGGTAATTATCGCATTATTTGGGATGCGGATACCTACAGTTTTGCGCTTCTTGAAATTTTTTGGAAGATTATTGTTTCCGGGTAAGACAAAAGTGTATGGGCCCGGCAACGCCCGTTTTAATATTTTGAAGGTTGCCGTATCAATCTGTCGAACAAAATCGGAGAGGTTACTTAAATCTGCACAGACAAAAGACCAGTTGGCTTTTTCCAATTTAATCCCCTTTATTCGGGCTATGCGTTCCAAGGCCCTTGTATTTGATATATCACAGCCCAAGCCATAAACAGTATCTGTGGGATAGATAACCAGGCCTCCTTTACGAAGGATATCAGCAATCTGTCCCAACCGTCGGGAATCAGGATTCTCCTGGTATAGCTTAATAAATTGTGCCATACTTAAAATTACAGATAAAATAGGTTTTAGGAAAGGACCTCTAGCTTAGCAAAACGAAGCAATAACTTTTTTATGTCACCTCGTTCAAATTCAATCTCAGCTTTTTTATCATTGCCCACACCTTCTATTTTAAGCACTTTTCCTTTTCCAAAACGGGTGTGGTTCACTAAGGTCCCTTCAGAAAGGTTGATATCCAGTTTGGGGGAATGAGTTGGATTTCCAATGTTCGGTTTTAATTTACGTAACCGCCGCAATTGGTTTTCTGATGGGCGATGCGTTGACGGTGGAGTCCCATTTTTAGGTTTTATCTGTCTCAGTTTGCTTTTATCCACTTCGCCCCATATATCATCCTTAATCATGGATTTATAACGGTATCCATCATTGATGGGGGTTAGATTTTCGATAAAAACCTCATCTATTTCCTCCAAAAAGCGACTAGGCTCGGCATCAATCAACTTACCCCATCTATAGCGATTTAAGGTATACGTGAGATAGGCCTGTTTTTCCGCACGGGTAAGTGCTACATAAAATAGGCGTCGTTCTTCCTCTAACTCACTTCGGGTGTTCATACTCATCGCAGAAGGAAAAAGGTCTTCTTCCATCCCAACAATATAGACATAAGGAAACTCCAACCCTTTGGCCAGGTGTATGGTCATCAGGGCTACGCGATCATCATCCCCAATATCCTTGTCCATGTCGGTTGCCAATGCCACATCTTCCAAAAATTCCGTCAAACTTCCCGTAGCCTCTGCCAATTCCCGTTGTCCTTCTACAAAATCTTGGATACCATTGAGTAACTCTTCAATGTTCTCCATTCTACCAATCCCTTCCGGCGTACCATCCTTTTTAAACTCGATCAATAGACCCGTCTTTTTTGCCACGTGTTCCGCAAGGGAAAAAGCATCAGCATTTTCATTCATGATTTGAAAGCTTTTGATCATGGTAACAAAGTCATGCAACTTGTTTTTGGTACCGGAATTAATTTTCAAATCGAGTTGGTCAAGATGTTCCATGACCTCAAAAATGGAGCGGTCATATTGATTGGCAGCTACTGTTAATTTGTCTACTGTGGTTTGCCCTATCCCACGGGCTGGGAAATTAACAATTCGTTTTAAGGCTTCCTCGTCCTTTGGATTGATAACCAGGCGCAGATAGGCCAGAACATCCTTAATTTCCTTTCGTTGATAAAACGAAAGCCCACCATAAATGCGATAGGGAATATCCTTTTTTCGCAATGCGTCCTCTATGGACCGCGATTGGGAATTGGTGCGATAGAGCACGGCAAACTCCCCATTTTTGAGCTGATGCTGCATTTTGTTCTCAAAAATGGAGCCAGCCACATAACGTCCTTCCTCAGCATCCGTATCACTACGATGAATTTTAATTCTATTTCCGTCATCATTGGCGGTCCAAACTACCTTTTCCAGCTGGTTCTTGTTTTTTGCAATAATAGAATTTGCCGCATTGACTATATTCTTGGTTGAGCGGTAGTTCTGCTCAAGACGATAGACCCCAACATCATCATAATCCCTTTGAAAGTTTAAAATATTACTAATGTTCGCCCCCCGAAAAGAATAAATACTTTGGGCGTCATCCCCGACTACACAAATGTTCTGATACCTATCCGCCAATGCCCTAACAATGAGATATTGTGAATGGTTGGTGTCTTGGTACTCATCCACCAAAATGTATTTAAACCGTTCCTGGTACTTCATTAAAACCTCCGGAAATCGATTCAGGAGCTCATTGGTACGTAATAACAAATCATCAAAGTCCATAGCCCCCGCTTTAAAACAGCGATCCACATAATTCCGGTAGATTTCGCCGAGTCGGGGCCGCTTGGCCATAGCATCGGATTCCTGTAATTCTGGATTCTGAAAGTACGCCTTTACGGTAATCAAACTATTTTTATAGGACGAAATTCGGTTTTGAATCTGTTTGTACTTGTAAATATCCTTATCAAGTCCCATTTCCTTAATAATGGAAGCGATCAAACGTTGGGAATCTTGAGTGTCATAAATGGTGAAATTGGAAGGAAAACCCAGTTTATCACCATCATAACGAAGCAATCGGGCAAAAATGGAATGAAAGGTACCCATCCATAGGTTTTTGGCTTCCGAAGGACCCACGATTTCAGCAATCCGTTTCTTCATCTCCCTTGCTGCCTTGTTGGTAAAGGTCAGGGCCAAGATGTTAAAAGGATCGACGCCATGCTCCATCAAATGGGCAATCCGATACGTGAGGACACGCGTCTTACCAGAGCCTGCTCCTGCTATTACCATCAAGGGACCCTCCTTATGTAAAACAGGTTTTCTCTGGGCCTCATTTAGTTCGTCTAGATAGGACATCTACGTTGGGAAATTGTAAAAAGGTGAAATTAGCCATTAATTGGAGTTTCAAAAAATCTTGTCCTCAATACTTTTAAACAGCTTTTAAATTGGATAGCATTTAATATCTTAGACCATATGAAAAAATCCTTCATCCTCTGTCTCTTAGGCATCTTTAGTATTGGTAATGCTTTTGGACAGGAAAAAAAAGCAGGGCCTATCATCAATGACTATGGCAAGGTTTGGGGGATTGCCTCCCCAGATTACAAAATTCAAACCGATACGGAGTTCAAAGTAGTTTTTGACATCATGAACAGCCCCAAAGACCTGTCCCAATTAAATGCCAGTATAGAAACGGCTGCCCGTTTTTTAAACATGCATGGCCAAAATGGGATTTCCAAGGAAAATATGAAAGTAGCCCTAGTTGTGCACAATGAAGCTTCAAAGGATATTATCACCAATGAAGCCTATCGAAAACGATATGGGGTGGACAATCCAAATGCACTGATGATCTCCCAATTAATGGATGTTGGAGTAGCATTTATTTTCTGTGGACAATCCTCATTATCAAGGGGTTTTCCAAAAGAAGAAACCTTAGAAGGTGTTCAGCTTTCCCTTTCGGCCATGACCGCACTGATACAATTACAAAATGATGGCTACCGCCTGATAAAATTTTAAATTTTACATTATGAAACGAAAAATTACTGGACTGCTTTTACTTTTTTCCATCTGGGTCGCCGCACAGGGCCCAAATTTGGAAAAAGATTATGCAGCAATCGAATCAAAAGTTATTGAATGGCGACATGATATTCATCAAAATCCAGAATTAAGCAATCGTGAGTTCAAAACTGGAGAAAAAATC
>JBCBZA010000101.1:0-14639 GCA_039815575.1 Bacteroidota bacterium
GGTATTGGTATAAATAATGGCAAAAAAGCAAAACAATGCATTCATACCATAGCTTCCAATTTTGAAAAGTATCTTTTTAGGTATTTGATACATGGGGTAATAAGCAAATTGTGTGGCTACTTTACCCACCCAATAGGCTCCTATTAGACCAGTTAAGGCTACTGCCAAACTGGTTTGATTTTTTAAATCTGAAGGTATGAGTATAGCGATAAGACCAAAGGAGAAATTTAATCCTTGAATATACCTGCCGTAGGTTTTGGCAATTTCTTGGTTTAAAGGTTTCAACTGCTTTACATCGTTATACCAATCAAAGACCTTATGTCGTATGTAAGGGTAAATTAGGGCGGTAAATATTTGGCCAATTCCCCCTACTACTATTACCCAACTTGGTATCTCCATTTTTTTGTTTTTAAAAGGTTGAAGCCATCTCCATTAAAATTGCACATAAGTAAGCCCCTGCTGTACCCACCACATAACCGAACACGGCCAAAAGGATGCCCACTGAAGTCAAAGAAGGATGGAATTCTGCTGCGACCACTGGCGCGGAAGCTGCTCCTCCCACGTTCGCTTGACTACCTACTGCTAAGAAAAAATAAGGTGCCTTTATTATTTTGGCTACTAAAATCAGTAAACCAGCATGAATGGCTATCCAAACCAACCCCACGGCGAGAAGACCCGGATTATCAAAAATTTTGCTCAAATCCATTTTCATGCCGATTGTAGCTACCAAAATATAAATAAACATCCCACCAATTTCACTAGCTCCCGCACCTTCATAATTTTTGGCTTTTGTAAATGAAAGCCCAACTCCCACTAAAGTGGCAGTGACAACCATCCAAAGAAATTTTGAGCCTAAAGAGGATAAGGCCTTTTCCTTGTTCCGAATCACTTCAAAACTATCCTTCAAAAATTCAGAGAAGTGGTACCCAAAAAAATGGGCAATACTTACCCCCAAAAAAGCAAAGGATAGTAGCATGATTAAATCATGCAGGGAAGTAGTTCTGGAGATTCGCTCTGTATATTCCGTAACTTTTAACTTTAATGCCTCAATTGAGGAATTATCAGCTTTTAGCCAAGCGTCTATTTTATTGCTTCTTCCAATTCCGAGAAGTAGGACGGCCATCCAAACGTTTGCCATAACAACATCGACCAAAACCATGTTTCCAAAATTTTCCGGATTATACTTAAAGACTTCTAACATGGCTGCTTGATTGGCCCCTCCACCAATCCAACTTCCAGCAATAGTAGCCAAACCCCTCCAGACAGCATCAAAATCTGCCCCGCCAACAGTTTCGGGAGAAAATATGGATACAATTAAAATGGCAATGGGCCCACCAATAATAATACCTGCAGTACCAGTCAAAAACATAATCAAAGCCTTTGACCCTAAATTGGCAATAGCCTTCAAATCAATACTTAAAGTCATTAGGATCAATGCGGCGGGTAGCAGATAGCGGCTTGCTACGTAGTAAAGATTTGAACGTTCTTCATCTACCAACCCTGTACTGGTAAAAACAGAAGGTAGTAAATAGCACATTAATACGGTTGGGACAATGGAGTAAAACTTCTTCCAAAACCCCTGTTTTATAGAGGAGGTGTAGAAAACAAATCCCAAACAGAGCGCCAAAAGCCCAAATATTACGGTATCTTCAGTTAACGGGAGTTGATTCATCCTAGTTGGTTTGATTATCCCCAAATATAGGAAAACCAACTTTTTTTTAGATATTAAGCCAGTAGGTCAGCTTAAGGTTGATGGAACGACTTCTGGGCATAAAGGTGTTCACAAAATAATTGTCGTTGTAGACAATAAACAAATCAGACAAAGGAGCGAAGCGCCATTGCAGTCTTGAATTGACGCCTAAATTATCCCTTTGATTGCTATATTGTACTAGAGTGGACCAAAATACGGACTTACTGAAGGTAATAGTGGCCCTTGGGCTTATCAACCAAATATCCGTGGTGGAATGAGGCGAAGGTAGTTCTATGTGGTCATACTGCATATTAAGTCCCAACTCTATTTTGGGTTGAAAACGTAGGCTAAATCTACTTTCGACAGAATACCGATTACCATTAAAAAATTCCCCAAAACTAGGTTCTATCCGAAAATTGAAGAGTTTTCTTTCATCGGATTCGAACGAAAGACCAATGTTGTTAAAGTGATATCCTGTATTTCCAGGTAAAGGTACCGCTCCATCTTTTCCAGTAGGCTCAAATTCGCTCGTTAAAAAAACAAAACGTTTTTGAAATCGGACCTGTATTTCTTCTAAACTTTTAAACTGGGCACCAAGACCTAACGAGAAATTATAATCGGAGTATAGAAAATCAAGTTCCGGACGCCAAGTTACTACATTAAAAACTTCGGCGGTGTAGCGGTTCACCTTTCCTTTATTGGGCCAAAATCTTCCCTCGACAATGTTGGCCAGCTTAAAAATGTCTTTTCGGGGAATAAACCCTAAATCAGAATCAAATTCCTCATCGATGGATACCAAATCAACAAAAGCACTTAAATAGCGGGTATTTTTCCCAAGATTAAACCCCAAGGAATAATTGCCCTCACTATCATCAGGTTGAAAGGACTTATGTGCATAAAATTTACCACGCCAACTATTGTCAGCAGAAGCTAAGTTATAATCCAAGCCAACGACACGGTTAAATTCTTCGTCTCTTGGTAGAAAATCGGAATTGGAGGCTTGCCTATTGATAAAAAAGAATCCCAAATTAGAACGTGAGAACATTTTTTGTTGTAAGGCTAGCATCATATTGTTATTGGAAGGGATTTCATTGGGTTCATCCTTTTCGGTTTGAATATTCAAAAACCCCAATCGTAGGTTCCTATTTAATTTTCCACTGAGCCTAAGTCCGCCAATAATTCTATTTTCAATGGTATTACCGGCAGTATCCGTTGCAATACCGATACGTCTGGAGAAAAATGGATTGGCGTCACGACCACCACCGAAATCACCGAATAGATCGTTATTATCAATGAAGAATTGTCTTCTCTCAGGAAGAGCTATTTCAAAACGGGTCAGGTTGGTAATAAAATTGTCAACTTCAACTGTAGAAAAATCAGGGTTTACGGTCAAATCCAAATTTAGACTATTACCAATGGCAATTTTGGCGTCACCCCCAAATTTAAAATTACTTAGGTCCTCATTATTTTCATAATCCCTTGCTGCAATTCCATTGATGTACGGGATGATAGCCAAAGGTGTTCTCGACTTTCCCAATCCTTTTTCAAAGATCATATCCCCCAAGAAGGCCAGGCCAAAAATGGACTGATTTTGGGGTATTTTGGCCCATGTAGTACGTTCGTTGGTCTGCATGTCCAATCGGTAGCTATTGAATTGCCACTTGGTTTCCCCTTCTTTAAATTTGAAGGACGTGAGGGGTATGGCCATTTCAGCAGTGAAATAGTCATCATAGATTTTGGCATCTCCCTTCCATTTAACGTCCCAAGATGGTGTAAATCCTCCAAATTGGCCACCCCCACCAGTAATTAAAGCTTCTCGGCGCACCCCAAATGGGTTGATTCCAAAAAGAAAGGCATTGGTATTATCATTAAAAGTATCGAACACTAGACTTATTTGGTCGATTCCCCCTCCACGGAAGTCACGTTGTAGCGATCGCGTGCTATACTTTTTCCCTTCGGCATATCCTTTTATGGCTACATACAAGTGTGTATCCGAATATAGCATCTTAATTTCGGTCTTTTTTAGTGCCAAAATGGAATCTATCGGAAAATACTGTTGGAAATCTTTGGGTCCTTCTGCCATGACCCAAATGGACTCATCCAAAATCCCATCAGGTTTTATAATCTGATCGGTATACTTAACCGTAAATGACTTCTTATTTTGGGAATGAGCGAAGACAAAAAGAAACAATAAGGGAATGGCATAGTAAAACTTGGCCATAGTTTGGTTTTGGATTAGCGGTCGCTAATTTAAAGGCTTGTAGTGTTAAAAAAATGCCAAGAAATTTAAATGTTTAGCCAATAGGTCAATTTTAGATTAATGGAGCGATTTCTTGGCATAAAGGTATTGACAAAATAATTGTCGTTGTAAACGATGAATAGATCGGAAAGAGGGGCAAAGCGCCATTGCAACCTGGAATTGATTCCCAGATTATCGCTTTGGTTACCGTATTGTATTAAGGTAGTCCAAAAAATTGATTTGTTAAAGGTTATTTCAACCCTAGGGCTTACCAACCATATGTCTGCACTGGGAAAGGGCTCAGGCAAATTAATACCGTTGTAGTTAAGGTTTAGGGAGAGTAGGACCTTGGGTTGCAGACGAAGGGTTGCCGATCCTTCAAAAGTGCTTCGGTTCCCATTAAAAAACTCACCATAGCCCACCTCCATAGCGTAGGAAAATTGTCTTCTTCTATCGGATTGAAAACCAATTTCCCCGGATAGGTAATGATAGCCGGTATCTCCGGGCAATTGAACCCCACCATCTGTACTTGTAGGGTCAAAAGGGTCAACCAAAAAAGTAAATCGGTCAAATACGCGTACACCTATTTCTTCCTGTCCCTGAAATTGTGCGTCCCATGAATAAAAAATGGTGTAGTCTGTATTTTGAAAATCCAAGGTGGGTCTAAAAATGGCATTTGGCCCAAACCGAAAGCCATGTCTGATAAGCTTGCTATCTTCTGGCCAAAAATTATATTCCACATAAGGCCTCAAGGCTATAATATCCCTTCTTCGGATGAAACCCAAATCCGATCTAAAATCATTTCCTACATAACTGCTTCTAAAACCTAAATTCAGGTTTTTGGTAAAATATTCAAGGTTAGCTCCGGCAGCATCATCTGCACTCCCTATTTCCGGGGCAAATGATTTGTGATAAAAGAATTTACCTACCCAAGTATTGTCGGTGGAGGCGAGGTTGTAATCAACCCCTACAACACGATTGTACCTATCTGTTGGATCAAGAAATTCGTAATCCCCAAAGGTTTGCCTATTGATAAAAAGAAAACTGAGGTTCGATCTTGAAAACATTTTTTTCTGTATGGCCAGCACCGTATTGTTATTGCTAGCTATTTCATTTTCCTCGTCCGCTTCGGTCTGTATATTTAATACACCTAAACGCCAATCCTCATTGAGTTTACCACTCAATCGAAAGCCAGCAATGATAGGATTTTCAATAGTTTCACCATCGGCGTTCTCAGCAATTCCAATTCTTCTGGAAAAGAACGGATTGGCATCACGTTCACTCCCAAATGTTCCAAAGAGGTCAACATTGTCAATAAAAAACTGTCTTCGTTCCGGTAATGCGATGGCAAATCTTGTGGTATTGATAATAAGATTGTCAACTTCCACATTGGAAAAGTCTGGATTGACGGTGATATCCAAATTCATTCCATTGCCAACGGCAATTTTGGCATCACCCCCTACTTTTACTGTATTTTCAGAGATGTCGTTATCAAAATCACGGAGCGAAATACCATTTACATAAGGTACCAGGGTAAAAGGTGTTCTTGATCTTCCCAATGGTTTTTCAAATACCATATCCCCCATGAAAGCCAGATTAAAGATAAATTGGTTTTGGGGTATTTGCATCCAGGTACTACTTTCATTGGATTGTACATCGAACCTATAGCTATTAAACCTCCATTTGGTTTCGCCTTGTTTGAATTTAAACGAAGTCAATGGGATGGCCCATTCAGACACATAATATTTATCATAGGTTTTGGTTTCCCCCCTCCATTTTACATCCCATGATGTAGTAAAACCACTTAAGGTTGTTCCTCCATTGGAAACCAAAGCCTCTCGCCGTACGCCATATGGATTTGTTCCAAATAAAAAAGCATTTGTTCCATCATTGAAAGTATCGAACATCAGGGTAATGTTATCGCTACCGCCTGCCCTAAAATCACGTTGCAGGGTAGGAACCACATAATCATTGCCCTCCGCATAAACCGTTATACCAATGTATAAGGTGGTTTTATCATAAAGCATCTTAATATCGCTTTGTTGCTGGGCAAGTACGGAGTCGGTAGGAAAATACTGGTAAAATTCGCTTGCACTTTCAGCAATTTGCCAAACATTTTCATCGAGTGTACCATCTAAGGTAATGGGCTCATCAACGTATTTGACCACAAAAGATTTTTCCTTTACTTGGGCGTTCAAACAAAAAACATAAAAAAAGAAGTACAGAAGAAATACAAAGTAATTTCTTGCCATTGGTTTGTTTGAATTAGGAGGCCTAAAGGTAAGTCAGTACTTCGTTAAAAAAATCCCAAATCATAGGTTGCCGCGATCCTCCTCTTTTTTGGGTGCACGTTTGGCATCTTTTAGACTTTTCATCAACATCCATTCTATCTGCCCATTGGTACTTCGGAACTCATCCGCAGCCCATTTTTCAATAGCTTTCAGCATATCTTCGTTGACCCTAAGTGCAAATGCTTTTTTCTTGGCCATTAAAAAGTTTTACTTGCTCCTACAAGTTTCAAAAATTATTCCAATCACGCTCTAATTTAATGATTGAGCGTTCCTGTGTTTACAATGGGCGATGCATCCTTATCGGAGCATAGTACCACCATTAGATTACTGACCATGGCAGCCTTACGTTCTTCGTCCAAATCAACAATATCTTTTTCATTGAGTTCGTCCAACGCCATCTCTACCATACTGACCGCACCTTCCACGATTTTATGGCGAGCAGCTACAATGGCGGTTGCCTGTTGTCGTTTCAACATGGCATTGGCAATTTCTTGGGCATAGGCCAAATATCCTATTCTAGCTTCAAGAACTTCGATGCCCGCCATTTCTAGCCTGTCTTGGATTTCCTTTTCCAAAGCTTCGCTGACCTCATTGACACTGGAACGCAGTGTAATATCTTCTTCAATGCCCTCGTCGGCAAAATTATCGTAAGGATACATACTGGCAAGTTTTCTGACCGCTGCATCCGTCTGTACACGAACAAAGTTCTTATAATCATCCACATCGAATGCTGCCTTGTATGTATCAGTTACACGCCAAACTAGAATGGTACTGATCATGACCGGATTTCCCAATTTATCGTTCACCTTTAGGCGTTCGCTATCAAAATTGCTTGCCCGCAATGAGATTTTTCTTTTGGAATATAAGGGGTTCACCCAAAAAAGTCCGTTTTTCTTGATGGTACCAACATATTTTCCAAAAAGCAAAAGTACCCTGGAACTGTTTGGATTGACCAACACCAGACCCAGAATAAGGACGACTCCAATAAAAATTAAAATGGAATACAAAGGGGATTCGGTGTTCACTATCATAACAACACCTCCAATAACCAAGATGAGGCATAAGAACAGCATAAAATAGCCGCTGATTGGACTGATGTTTTTTTCGTTCGTCATTGCAAATAATTTGATGATATTAAAATGATATCATAAATATATTAAAAAGAATTGATATTGCCAAGTTCGTTTTCTAAACCGTTTTATAACCTTTGATAGCTTAGTATGCCGTAATTTTGACAAAATTCTCTAAATGAGGAGCGTCGTTGTACTTCTTTTTTTAATACCCACCCTAGGCTTTGGAAATCTTTTTTGGGGCCGAAAAGGTCATCGCGTTACGGGACATATTGCTGAAAAACACTTGTCTAGAAAGGCTAAAAAAGCGATTTCAGATTTGTTGGATGGGCATAGTTTGGCCTTTGTCTCTACCTATGCTGATGAAATAAAATCTGACCGCTCATTTTGGAATTACTCCCCTTGGCATTATGTCAATTACCCCTTGGACAAGACCTATGCCGCCTCTGAAAAAAGTAATTCTGGCGATTTGATTACTGCAATTAATCAGTGTAGGCAAATTCTTTTGGATAAGAAAGCCAGTAGAAATGACAAAGTTTTTCACCTCAAACTTTTGGTGCACTTCATCGGAGACCTGCACCAACCCATGCATGCTGGAAGAGGTGAGGACAGGGGGGGTAATGATATTCAAGTACAATGGTTTAATGAAGGGTCCAACATTCATCGCATATGGGATACAGACATGTTGGAATCTTATGGAATGAGCTACTATGAACTTGGAGACGAATTGAACAGGAGTACCACAAAAAAAGAAAGAAGGGACATGCAACAGGGCAATGCAGAGAGCTGGTTGGAAGAATCGCATGTTTTGGCAAGAGAAATCTATAGTTCGGTCCAGATGGGGGATAAACTCGGCTATTCTTACTCCTACAAAAACAATACTACGGTATTTAATCGACTGAAAAAAGGAGGTTTTCGATTGGCAAAAGTGCTCAACGAAATTTTTAATTAATTATCCGAAAGGTCAAATTAATACGTTCCCCTATTTTTTTAGCGGTTTTGGGAATTTGATGTTGCCAATGCTGTTGTGTAGTACCCTGCATTAAAAGTAGACTGCCATGCCCTAAAAGTAGTTTGTGTTTTACGCTTTTATCCTTCTTATAACGAAGATGAAAATATCTTTCATGTCCCAACGAAATCGACGCGATAGTTGGATTTGGACCAAGTTCCGCCTCATCATCAGCATGCCACCCGTTGCTGTCCTTGCCATCCCGATAGAGATTAAGTAAACAGGTGGTAAATACTTCCTCTACTTTTTCATCAACCCGCCTCTTTATCTCTAATAATTCCCCTTCAAAAATATGGGGTAACATGGTGATATTGGAGTACGAGTAGGACTTGCCATTATTTCCATAAAGCGAAGTTAGCCTAGGCTGGGGATACGTTTTCCCAAATACCTTGATGGTATCTTGCTGCCAAGGAACGGTTTCCTTTAAAACCTTAAAGTAATGGGATGCCTTATCGAAAGAAAGAAAGTTGGGATAGTATTGAACATCCGCGTCCGGTAAATGTAGCTTTAATTTTTCTTGGAACAAATCCACTTATTGCAACACGGCTTTTAATTGATTTCTGTATTCAGAGGGATTTTGTCCCGTGAAAGCCTTAAAGGATTTATTGAAATGGGAAAAATTATTGAATCCACTTTCATAACAAACTTCGGTAATGCTCATCGGTTGTTCCGCCAATAGCTTTGAGGCGTGTACCAAGCGATATTCGTTGACAAACTGGGTAAAGGTCTTATTTGTAATTTTTTTGAAATACCTACAAAATGAAGGTACCGTCATACTGACCATATCTGCAATTTCTTCCAACGGAATCTCATTTTTAAAATTATTTTTGACGTGGTTGAAAACGACATTGATTCGATTGTTGTCCTTCACTTCACTTTGCATGGTAAAGCCCTCTGCATTTAAAACGGTATAATCTTCCGATAAAGCTAACTCATTTAAGATGTTCAACATGCTCAATAGGCGTTGAAAGTCACTTTGGTATTCCATTACCTCCATCTTTTCCCCGAGTTTTTTCTTGGTAGTTCCACTAAAGGCAATGCCGCTCTTGGCCATTTCAAGAAGTTTTTGGATTTTGGACATTTCGGGAATATTGAAAAAATCGTTCCCTAAAAAATCCTTTTTCATGTGGATTACGGTTTGACTTTTATTGCGCGTCTCTTTTGTGATAAATCCACAATGGGGTAGGTTGGAACCAATCAAGATAAGGTCTCCCTCCCTAAAATAGGACACGTGACTTCCTATTTGCCTTTTTCCGGCCCCTCCATTCACATACACCAATTCAATTTCTGGGTGATAGTGCCAAGATGTTACGTTGGCCTCCCCAGATTGGCTATGGTGGTTATAAGTAAATGAATTGCCAAAATTTGGGGTAATGGATTCTAATTTTGCCTTCTGCTTTTTTATTTCAATCATACTATCCATACGATAAAATTACATGGAATGGATTTCAAGAATCTATACAAAATTACCCAAAAGATGTTCTAATTTACCCTTTAAGATTATTTAACACCCTCTTCGTGTTAAAATAGCACATAAATTGGAAAAATCTGTGGTAGTATCCTAAGGGTCAAACGGGGTATGTTTGTAGTGTAAAATGATTTACGAATCAAAAAAACGAAATGCCATGAAATCAATTAAGAGAAATGCATTAGTAGTAGCCTTTATGTTCGCAACAGTTGCGGGTATGGCAAATGGACCTAAAAAAGCTTTTGGAAAAAAAGTCAGTGAGGTAGAAAAAGAACTCATATCAATAGAAGCTGATCCCGTATTCTTAAGAAAAGGGGACAAATTATACCTTAACCTTTTAAACCTTGATCAAGACAAAGTAACGATCAAAATTGTAGATAATGAGGGAAGGGTAGTTTTTATTGAAACCTTGAAAGGTGAATTGGTCATTGAAAAAGCATTCAATTTTGAAAATGCTTTTGAAAATGAATACACTGTAATGGTTGTTGACAACAATGAAACTTTCAAAGAAACTGTAGAAGTAAAGTAGTTTAGTTAATTTATTCGGTTTGTTGAAAAGCCCCCAATGTTAGGTTGGGGGTTTTTTATAGATGCTTTTGAAGCATCTTTCGCTTGGCCTCCCTAATGCTATTGTTTGCAATAGCCAGTGCTACCAAATCCTTGTCTTTCACCCTTTGGTTCACCAATCTATTGTATTGAGCAACAGTCAACGAATTAGGCCCCATTTTTTGTAATTTCAACGCATCTCCTACCCTTACTTCACCTTCCTTTAGAATTCTTACGTAGGTACCGGGACGTGCATATTCCAAGAATTCAGCAATAACTTTTTGGGTTCCAAACTTTATGCCGAGTTTGTAGCAAGGTTGGCGTGGTTCGGTAATTTGAAGGATCGCACTCCCTAAATCATAGACCGCCCCTATTTGCAGTTGGTTCTCATCAAGGTCATCTACCGTAAGGTTCTCACCGAACATGCCCCAGTCCCAATCCAAATCGGGATATTTTAATTTCCAGTCTTGGTAATAGTTTGCACCAAAAAGGTAACAGGCCTTATATTCCCCACCGTGGTGTTTTCTATCGATAACCGCATCATCCCGTACATCTTCCTTCCCTAAATATATAGGGCCATCAATGGGTTTTTTATAAATTCCAGTCTGTATTTCCCTGCCCCGCCAAGAAACGGTTTTGGGTTTGCTAATGTTGGTCGCTACTACTTGCATTCTTTAAAAATAAAAAACCATCCGTCAAATACGGATGGTTTTCTAGAAAAAGCTTGGTTGCTGATCAGTCTTCCCTTTCAAGTTTTTTGGTCATGTTGAATCCTACTAACAGTCCAACCCCGGCCATTGCAAAGATGGTTCCTGGGTAGGCTACCTCCTCATAAACCCCCAGAATCTCTACCAAAAGCGATGCGACGAAAATTGCGGTACCCACACTTATAAGGAGCACGGCAAAATTGATCAAGAAAATTTTCCAGCCAGGTATATAACCTGATTTTTTCTGCCTTACAAAGATGTTGGCATCTGCCCCTTTTTCAATAAGGGCCAACCTTTCTTTGTTACGGGTGGATAAGAACAAATAAACAATTCCGAAAACCATAAGAAAAAATCCTATTGGTATTAATAATCCTTCTGCCATGATATTGGTTTTTAATTGATAAATAAACTCATTTGCCCCATATGACGATATGTTTCTGAAAGAGGTTACACACCGTAAAGTTTTTTTAGTTTTAGGTAACCTAAATTATTGGAGTGTCGTCTTAGTAGTATATCATGAAGGACAACCAGCCAGATATAGCAGCGATCCTTACGGGGGATTCCAAGGAATTCTCGGTTTTGGTGGATACCTATAAGAATGTGGTTTTTACCGTGGCATTGCGTATGTTGAAGCGCAGGGAAGAGGCAGAAGAGGTGGCCCAAGACACTTTTGTCAAGGTATACCGGTCCTTGGGGAAATTTAAAGGGGAATCTAAATTATCCACATGGATTTACAGAATAGCATATAATACCTGCTTGGACCGATTAAAAAAAAGTGGTCGTCATATTAGAGATATTGCAATTGATGAAATTGAAGGCTTTGAGATAAAAGATGTGGACAATGCTTTGGACGGAATTATGCAATCCGAAAAGGCCGAGCTCGTTAGGAAATGTATTGAAAAGCTCTCGCCGAAGGATTCTGCCTTATTGACATTGTTTTATTTGGAAGAGAAAAACCTTAATGAACTTGGGGAGATATTAAAGATGAATCAAAATGCTGTAAAGGTAGGATTGTTCAGAGCTCGAGGACGATTGGCCAACATCTTAAAAAAATATCTGGAACCAGAAATAATTGAGAATTATGGATAAGGAAAAGGATTTAGAGAAATTATTGGATAAAGTATTTGACGCAGACCAGTTGGATGCCCCATCATTTGATTTTACGTCGGCTGTTTTGCAAAAGGTTGAAGCACAGACCAAGGAGCGGTTTTCTTACACCCCCCTTTTGCCAAAATGGGTGCTTATTGCCATAATTCTTTTAGCTCTGTTTTTTGTAGGCTATGTATTTAATAATACCGATTCCGCGGGTATGGAGACCAATTATTTTGAATCTTTGAATTTATCAACCTCTTGGTTAACAGATGGTTTTTTACAATTTAATTTTTCCAGAATATTAGGGTATTCCATTCTTCCGCTGGGAGTACTGATCTGTATTCAGGCCAGTTTGTTAAGTAAGTTCGTGAATCGTACTAATTCGTTGGCCTAAAATTGCAAATAGGAGTATGCCCAATACATTAAAGCAAATTGTATGGGAATCCTAAGGATTAAGATCCATTGTGGGATGCCAGCGGAAGCTTTTTTTCCAGAAAGCATATGAAAGTGCACCAATAAAAAGATGGTCAGCATTAAAATGATTCCGCAGATGGCCCAGTTTTTGGCTTCCGGAAAGCAAAGGGCAACTCCCAGCACAATTTCCGCAACACCACTCCAGAATACCAAACCCCTGTGGTTGGGTAAATAGCTCGGAATAATCCGCATATAGGCCTTTGTATAAACAAAGTGCATACTACCTGCAACAATATAGATGCCTGCCATCAAATAGAGGTGCCAAGGATATTCCATCTGTTATTCCTTATAATACCAAAACGGAATGGATTCTTGAATTACTTCGATGATGGAATCTTTCTGCTTTTTTTTGCGCATTACCCTAAGTTGATGTTTGCCGTTTAGAATACTGTCCAATGACAAAAAAGTTTCAAAACCCAATCGATTTTTAGCATCTGTACTTATAATAAAATCACTATCCAATTTAATAGTATCTACCTTAAAAAAATGCGTCTCGTTAAAAACCTCGAGATAATATTTCCGGATACTATCTTTCTGTCTTCTAGTAGTAATCTTATCGCTCCAGTTTGTGCTAAATTGGAAATTGGTAGAGATCAGCCCCCTTCGGTCTTCCTTAAGTTTTAAGGACTCGTCATAATCAAAAATACGGTCTTCCACATTCTCGGAATAGGGCATGAATACTGGTAAGAACCTTGTTGTAATAACTTTGGAAGGTATTACCGCCTGACCAGGGTAATCACCCTCTTCCTTCATCATATCCAAATAGTTCTCCCTATTGGCATAAATGGTTGAGGAATCCCTGTCTTTTTCCAAATAATTGGAATTTCGGTATTCAATCCCACTTAATACGAGAATGAGAATGTATATAGGTGTCAATAAAAAGATAATTCGTTTACCGAATTTATTATCCAAAAAATTATATACCAGGGGTCTGTACAGAAAGGATAGGGTCAAAAAACTAAAAACCCAGTAAAAAGGAAAATAGAGCCTGCTTACCAATTTATTCCGTTTCAGCAAGCCCTGGGTAATAAAATCAATAAAAGTCAATAACATACCAAGGACCAAGAAAAGAACGAGCGGTATACCGATCCAATCGGATACCCAATCCGGTAATTCTTCATTGTCAATAACAAAATTGCCAACAAGGGCGATACTCAATATAATCAGTGTTAGTGCAAGCACATGAAAAATGAGTAGGAATGAGATGGCAAAAAGTACGCTACAATAATTTTCTAGAGTAGCGATGTAGCGGTCAAAAGAAACAATTTTTTTCTTAAGGTAATTCTCAAACTTTTCACTGTATTTCAGTTGGTCAAATTCAATGTCGCCAGAGATGTAGCGTAGGCCTAAGGCACCGATCCACAACCCGCGTAATACAACATGTAGAAGCAAATTGAAAAGCAAAATACTACAAGCGATAAAAGCAACGATCAACAGGACAAACTGATAAATCTGTTGGTCATTTTGGGCATTTTCCACACCTACTCGAAGGGGTTCATATGCAGTAAAAAGGCCGAATATGGCAAATCCGGAAATAATCAGTTCCAACTCCCAACTTTGTTGCTGGAGGGAATCCAAAAGTTTTTTAAATCCGGGGCTTTTATAGTCGGTACTCACGGTTCGGTGGATTTAGGCGTCAAGATAACAACTACTTCATAAAAATCAACCTTTCAAATTATCCAATATCCGACTTTTATACGTTTTGCTCATTGGAATGGTCCGGTCGTTTACCATTACCAATTCGTTTGCTGAAAATGATTTTACGTGTAACGGATTAACAATAAAGGAACGGTGGGCCCTCAGAAGGCCATAACCCTGTAACTCTTTTTCGGCATTTTTCATTCGCTGAAAATACATGTGATTTTTTCCCAAGGTACTGTAATTGATATACTCCCCCTTAGCCTCCAAGTACAAGATATCTTGGGGTAATAATCGAATCGTTTTCCCCTCACTTTTTATTACTATGGGCTGTTGAATGCGCTTAGGGGTGTGTTCCATTAAGTGCTGATATTCTTGGCGAGCCGCAAGTCCCCATTCATATATGGAATAGCTA
>JBCBZA010000201.1:0-6132 GCA_039815575.1 Bacteroidota bacterium
GAAACCATCGAAAAAAGCTTTTTAGTCTACAAGGGGCTGCAAATGCCCCTTGTGCTAAAAGGTTTCAAAGGAAGGTATATTTATTGGGGTCTAGGGATTTTGCTCTCTTCGTTCATTTTGGCAACTATCCTCGTGGTGTCGGTAAACATTGTGGTGGGAATCATATTCATGATCCTTTATCTGGGAATAGGTCTATTCCTATTGTCAAGAAAGCAAAAGGAAGGAATGTACACCAAAAGAAAACAGTATGGGAAATTCAAACCACAACATTCATTTTCCCTGAAACCAAAAACAGACTGACAAACCAGCCTTTTAAAAAAAAGATTAGCTAGAGGGAACCCTTCTAGAACATACATAAAACTTATCAAATGAAAGTATTCAAACTGGATTACTTAGGTATATCCGAAGAGGAAAAACATCCTATTATTTACCATATTCTAGGGGATTACACTACTGTTTTTAGGATCACAAATCCTATAATAAAATATTCCTCAAAAAAGGACCTCTATTACGAGTACCATGCGCTGATGAGCAATATCGTAAAGATACTTGGGGAGGGCTACGCAATACAGAAATTGGATATAATAAGTAGGAAACTCTTCCGTGAGAAACCGGAGAACGACGACTTCCTTTCCAAGAAATACTTCAAACACTTTAAGGGAAGACCATTCAGGGATACGGAAACAATTTTTTGCATTACGAAGAACATTACCAAAACGGCTTTTTATCAATTCAACCAAAGGGAGTTCAACACCTTCTTGAAAAAAATTGACAAGATCCAGGAGATATTTGAATCAAACGGATTCCGACCGCAGATTTTGGGAAAAATGGAAATTGAGAAACTTATCTCCAGATTTCTTGGATTTGAATTTGACAAAGAGAGTTTCAGTCTCAAAAATTTTAAATCAGAAGCCGATGGATTGGTTGTGGGGGATAAGATGGCAAGGTCAATAAGCTTGATCAATATTGATGAAGTTAATATGCCAGTTACAATCTCGCCTTACTCAACTATGGATTTAGGGTACGAGTATCCACAGGACCTTTTTAGCTTTATTTACGAAACACCGGGATTTGATCATTTGATTTACCACCAATATATCCAAATCCCAAACCAAAAAAAGGAAATTATCAAACTGGAGGCAAAGAAGAAAAAACACTCTTCAATGCCCGATCCGTCGAACAATTTAGCGATCAAGGACATCGATGATGTGCTTGAACTGATAACAAGGGAAAATGAGTTATTGGTTTACTCACATTTCAATATGCATTTGTTCGGGGACAGAGAACAGGTTTACAAGTCTGTCAACCATATTGAAGCCGAGCTTTTCAAAGTTGGTATCATACCTAGCGATAATGGGTACAACCAACTTGAGCTATATAAAGCAATCTTCCCAGGGCACACGGTAAGCCTCCAGCATTATGACAAATTCTTTACCACTTCATCACCGGCACTATCCCTTTTTTATAAGGAAACGAACCAAAAGAACGAAGGCTCGGACTTTAAAATTTACATGACGGATAGATCCGGGGTCCCGATAGCGATCGACACCTCTGAGTTGCCGATGGAAACAGGAAGGATAAACAACAGGAACAAGTTCGTTTTGGGTCCATCCGGTTCCGGAAAGTCCTTCTGTATGAACAACCTGATAAAACAGTATTTCCAACAGAATACGGATATCGTTCTTATTGATACTGGACACAGTTACTCAGGGTTATGCGAATATTATGGAGGTAAGTACATCACCTATACCGACGAAAAGCCCATAACAATGAACCCTTTTCTTTTTGAGAAAAAGGAATATAACGAAGAAAAAAGGGATTTCCTGAAGTCCCTTGTTTCGGTGCTTTGGAAAGGTACGAACGGAACTATTTCGCAAGTAGAAACAAGTGCGCTTATAGAGGTGATTTCAGCCTATTATCATGAAGGCTTTTCAAAAAAGAGTTTTGTCTTCGGGTTCAATAGCTTCTACGAGTTTTCCATAGATAAGTTGAGGAAGATAAAAGAAACCGAAAACATCGATATCGACGTGGATGGGTACGCCTACATATTGAAGAAATTCTATAAGGGAGGCGAATACGATATGACACTAAACAGCGCAATGGACAACTCTTTGTTCGATGAAGATTTCATTGTTTTTGAAATTGATAATATAAAGGACAACGAAATCCTGTTCCCCATTACCACCATTATCATTATGGATGTCTTTATCCAAAAGATGAGACATAAGAAAAAAAGAAAGGCGCTAATTATTGAAGAGGCTTGGAAGGCCATTTCTTCGCCGATGATGGCTTCATATATTCTATATGTCTACAAAACGGTACGCAAATTTTGGGGTGAGGCAGTAGTGGTCACACAAGACTTGGAGGACATTATCGGTAACGCTATTGTAAAAAATGCAATCATAAACAATTCGGACACGATCATTTTGCTGGACCAGAGCAAATTCAAAGATAATTATGATGAAGTGTCCAACCTACTTTCTTTGAGCGAAACGGAGAAAAGAAAAATTTTCACAATTAACAAGCTGAACAATCGCATTGGGCGCGGGAAGTTCAAAGAGGTCTATATAAAAAGGGGAAGTACAGGTGAAGTTTATGGGATTGAAGTTTCTCTTGAGGAGTATTTGACCTATACCACTGAGCGAAAAGAAAAGGACGCCCGAGATCTATATATCAAGGTCCATGGAAGTTTTGTCAAAGGGCTTGAAGAATTCGTGAAAGACTTGAAAACAAGCGGGAAAAGTTTGCCGGCATTTGTTAAGGACGTGTTGGCCAGAGTACGAGATAATGATAACCTTAAAAAAGCAATATAAAATGAAAAAAATCATCCCTTTAGTAGTGGCCGTATTTATGGCATTCAATCTTGGGCTATCACAATCCCCTGGCGATGCAGCAATTGTAGCGGCAGTTTCATTGGGGCATTACGTCGAGAACGAAAACCTTAAAAAAATCCGAGACAATGAGGCTGTAATAATGGGCCTGCAGACCACCATAGCTGTTGAAACCGATGCTATTAAAAGACTACAGCAAAAGTTGTACGAATCCTTATCTACAGTACAGGCTTTTATAAACGATGCTCAGACTATAAGGGAAATAGTTAGAACGGGCGAGCAAATTGGTGAATATCAAAGGCGTATGGCCGAGATCGTGGCCGATGACCCTGAACTGGTTATCATAGCACTGGAGGCAGAGGCGTTTCTTTTGGAGCAAAGTGCCAGCCTACTTGCCGAAATCGCCCTTGCAGTTTTGGGTGGCGATGCCAACCTGATGAACAATAAGGAAAGAATGGACCTTCTTCATCATATCCTTGAAAGAATGGTCCAGTTGCGAACCATGACGTATTCCCTGATGAAGAAAATGGAGATGGCCACCGGCTTGGAAATAGTTGAAGCGCTTGAGGATCTTCTTGCAATAGAAGTGGATGTCGATTGGGAAGCGATCAATCAAGCCCGAAGAGATGCTATAACAAATTTTGTGATTGACTGATGAAACGGTTAACGATCATAACGGTCATTCTGTGCGCGCTTTTCTCCTTTTCTCCAATCGAAAGGGTAAGTGCACAACGTAAAAACTCTGAATATGCCTTTGAGCGAAGAGTATATAAAAGATGGAACCGTTTTAGGCCCTGGTGGTGGTTCAAAATCGCCTATAGAAAGTATGACAACGAGGATAGAAGAAACATACTTCAACTAGCCCCAATAATGGTATCCACAACAATCACCAAGGATTACACTGAGAACCAAAAAAAATCAATTGATACAATTTTCCGTCAGGAAATTAATCTGGCTTTGGACAAGGTAATAAAAAAGCGATGGATCCTTTTCGATGAAGATAGGGTTGTCGAACGATATGAAAGGATTGATTTATTGATGGAATCACTAATGGACAGGGGTATGCCGGTAGAGGAACTACTGCGAATCGAAGACTTGTTCTTTATGCAGAGGGAGAAGATAGACATAGTGGAAGACGCTTATATCGGAGATGCTGAAAAGTCTGATGCCATAAATAATTACATGAAAGATCTTGATGATTTCATTGCCGTACTGCAGCACATATCACGGTATATGATTTTCGAGGAGGAACTTGAAATAGAAGAACGCTAAAAATCAGAAAAATGGAAGAGTTAATTCAAATTGTTGATGCCGCAATATTTGGGGACATCAATGCCCTTTATCGTGAGATGAAGGCAATGGGAGGGTCGTTTTTGGTCCATGCACGCTCATTGGTGGCCATTCTTATGGTACTATATTTTGCTGTAAAAGGCTATGGTATAATGGTTGGGGACAGCGATGTGGACATCATGCCCTTAGTACGTCCGTTCGCTTTGTTACTGGTCATTTTGTTTTGGGGAACATTTGTCAACATGATCGAATTTCCCTTGAAGGTAATCGAAAACACTGGTGAAGGTATAACCGAAAACACGATCAATCGGACAAATGAACTCTTCCAACAGAGACAGATTGCCTATACCGGCTTGATTGAAAGAATCAATTCCGATGCGGATAGATATCAGGAAAGCCTTGAAGCTTCGGAAGACAATGCCTGGTGGGATATTGTTCTGGGCAGTATAGAGACATTGAACCTAAGATTGGACGCTTTGAGGGTCATGGTAACTGCAAAAATTAAATACCTCATGTTCTCTGTAATAGAATGGTTGGTATTGGCCTTTTTCAAGGCGTGTATGTATCTTATTTTTTACTTAAAGGCCTTAGTCGGGGGTATTTTGGTTGCCTTGGGCCCTTTTGCTTTTGCCATTAGTATCGTACCTGGTTTTAAGGATGCTTATCTCAAATGGATTTCAAGGTTTGTTTCCGTTTTACTTTACGGTTTACTCGGCCATTTGGCAATCAATACCGCGATGATTTTTGTTAACAGCGCTTTGACCAGAGAAGTAGCCTTTTTACAATTTCTAACCGAAACTGCCTCTAGAAGCGCTTTTGTTTCATACGTGGTTCAACCGAACATTACCGAAACCTCTTTTTTGGTCGCATTGATAGTAGGGGCCTTCGGTATGCTTTCCATCCCTATAATCAGCAACTGGATAATATCGATGGGGTCTGCCGCACAACTAGGAGGGAAGGCTACAAACGCGGTGAAATCAGCCGGAACAGCAGTAGCTAAAGCAGCAATTTAAAAAAGTAACAAGATGATAAAGAATATTGAAACAAAAATAAAACTGGCCCGATTTGCAGTGGTAATCGGATTCATTGCTGCCGTCATTATAGCAGTGGGTGCAATGTACTTGAGCTATAGCAATGCCAAAGAGGAAAGAAGCAAGATTTATGTGCTTGACAATGGGGTGCCGATTCTGCTCAAGAGGACCGATGTAGCTGAAAATAGACAGGTTGAATACAAAAGCCATGTCAACATGTTCCATCATTTGTTCTTTACGGTTCCACCCGACAACGAGTTTATCAAGAAGAACATTGAGAAATCCATGTACTTAATTGATGATTCCGGACTCAAGGAATACAACAATTTAAGAGAACGAGGATTTTACAACCAGATTATGAGTAGCTCTGCGGTACTTTCCATAGCTACCGATAGTGTATTGGTAGACCCTGTGACATTGGAGTTCCAATACTTTGGCAAACAACGAATCGATAGAAAATCAAGCCTAATCTATAGACAACTTCAGACCACGGGAAAGCTAATGGAGGTCATTCGTTCGGAGAACAATCCGCACGGGGTGATAATCACCGATTGGAGAACTGTCATGAACAAGGATATCGTGAACAAGAGGAAAAAGTCATTCTAATGAAAAAGAAGTATTACGAATTCTATAGGAATTGGGTGAAAGAACATCCAAAAACGGTTTTCCTGGCCATGATTTTCATTCTGGCAATAGGGGGGGCATACCATGTAAATGATGGTTACATAAGCAAGAAGGATATCAATCGTATTTCTGCCATTGATTCAATGGAACATGTCTTTAATAAGCACCAACAGCAATTCCCAAGGGGCAATGTTGTGAAGGATTACAATAACCTCATGGAATTGATAGAGGCTGAGAAGGAGTTGGAGGAACTGCTCCAGGCCGAAGTACTTGATACCATCAAGCTGAAAGAATTAGATGAAAAAATCAGAAAAATAGAGAACAATGGCAAGAATTAAAATCACACAACCGAAGTA
>JBCBZA010000182.1:0-7322 GCA_039815575.1 Bacteroidota bacterium
ATCCAATGATATTTCCTCTCCTAACTTTAGTTTAAATCTTTTTCTTAAGAGATATACGAACAAATAGAGCAAAGGGGTGTCGAGCAGCGCAATAAAAAACTTTAAAAAGAAAGCCACTGATCACTAGGCCATAAAACATGGACCATGGCAATACCCCAAAAATGCACAAAAGCCCAACCACGGTAAAGGTATCCACGAATTGGGAGGTAAAGGTGGAGAAGTTGTTTCTTAACCAAAGGTAGCGCCCCTTGGTAATACGCTTCCAAAAATGATAAATTGAAATATCAATGTACTGGGCAAACAAATAAGCCAGCATGGAAGCCAATACCCCTAAGGGTGAAAGTCCAAAAACTTCCGTAAACGTGGCATCCCCAATGGGCGAGGATGGGATTGCAGGAACCTCATTGGCCACAAAAATGATTCCCATGGAAAATATCGAAGCAAAAATACCGGCAGTAACCACTTGATTGGCCTTCTTTTTTCCAAAAACCTCAGAAATTAAATCGGTAATCAAAAACGTAATGGGATAGGGTAAAATACCAACGGATATTTCAAAAAGCGGTGCTCCAAATACGGTTACATTACCAAAAGGTCTCCAAAAAAAGAACTTTTGAAAGATAAGGTTGGACACGACCAAAGAGGTAATGAACAATGCTCCTAAATAGAGATAAACGCGGAATGCCGCCTTGTTATCCTTTGAACCCATCAAAAATTATTGGATGTTCAAATTATACGGCATCCTAGTTTGTATGCCCTTCTGTTCTATCATCCGTTTGAGTTCTTTCAAGTTTTGAAAGGTTTGGGTACCCAACTGATCTTGGATTATGGATTCCCCAATTTTAAGTTTTGCCGAACTGAAATCTTCCATCAAGCGTTCAAAATCCGATTTATATTTTGGGTATTTTCGAATGCCATGACTATCCAATCCCGCCATTTGGGCCGCAGCGGATATGGCATCGTCCAGATTACCCAATTCATCCACCAAACCAAGTTTCAGGGCGTCTACCCCACTCCATACTCGCCCTTGGGCCACTTCATTGACCGCTTCCTTGGTCATCCCCCTACCTTCCGCAACGCGTTCCAAAAAGGTCTCATAGGTCATTTCTACGCCTTCCTCCAACTGCTTTCGAAAGCCTTCTTTCATGGGTTCAAAAAAGGAATAGTCTATGGCATTGGTATTGGTACCTACCTGCTCTGCATTAATACCAATATCTTTACTTAATTCATGGATATTCGGAATGGTACCAAAAACCCCAATGGAACCAGTAATCGTTGTAGGTTCTGCAAAAATTTTGTCTGCGCCAACTGCTAAATAGTACCCTCCTGAAGCCGCCACATTGCCAAAGGAAACCACTACAGGTTTTACTTCTTTGGTCAACACCACCTCACGCCATATGATATCAGAAACCAAACTGCTACCACCTGGTGAATTCACACGAAGCACTACAGCTTTGATATTGTCATTCTCCCTTGCCTTCTTCAATGCACGCATTAACGTACCCTGACCAATGATATCCCGATTCCCTTCACCGTACAATATCTCTCCCTGTGCAAAAACTATGGCCACCTTGTCCTTTCCGGTGGGAAGGTTTTTATTCTTGGACACGCTTACGTAATCTGTAAGCGAAATCACATCAATGTCGTCGTCTTCATCTACGCCAAGCGTTTCCTTCCAGTCGTTTTGATATTCATCTTGATACCGAAGGCCGTCCAAAAGTCCGGAATTGACCGCCATTTGTGGGGTTCGAGCTCCCAAAGTATCTGCAATCCCATTTAACCCTTCTATGGACATATCCCTTGAGAAGGCTATGTCAGTCAACATTTGATTCCATACAGAGTCCAACAATTCCCTGATTTGGATGCGGTTTTCCGCACTCATTGTATCCGAAAGAAAAGGTTCCACCGCGCTTTTATATTTTCCATGCCGAATTACCTCCATTTTTATACCAGTCTTTTCCTGTAATTCCTTGTAATACAGCACCTCTGATGACAATCCCTTAAAATCCATCAAACCTTGGGGGTTCATAAATACCTTGTCTGCAACGCTGGCCAAATAGTAGTCCTTTTGAGAATAATAATCGGAAAGGGCATAGACTTTTTTTCCCGATTTCTTGAAATCTTCAAGTGCTTTTCGCAATTCTTGGGTCTGCGCCAAACCCGCCAAAAGAAAATTATTTTTTATACTGATCCCTTGAATACGGTTGTCCGTTTTGGCCACACTTATGGCATGGAGTATCTCATCCAATCCTTGGCCTTCTTCAAAAAGTCCAGCAAAAGGGTCGTTGTCATCAGAACCATAATAATCATAAATAGGTTCGTTGATGGAAATCTTCAAAACTGAATTTTCCTTTACTACTACACCGTCTCCTGCATTACCAATCAAAGCGGCAAAGAAGAAAAACATTACAAAAAGAATTCCAAATGCAATGAGGCAACCTAGAATTGCTGCCAAAAGATTGCGTAAAAACTTCATCGAAAAAGAATTTATTTCAAGCGGCAAAGATACACATTGTACCTTTGTTTTTCTTACTTTGCCATTGGTATATGGGCAATAACAATAAGGTATATCTATCACTGGGAAGCAATCTCGGCAATCGCATTTTCCACCTCCAGAGATGCATTTTTGAACTAAATGAACGCTTAGGACAGGTTTCCTCAGTGTCTGCCATTTATGAAAACGCCGCGGTAGGATTCGAAGGAGGTGATTTTTTAAATGCCTGTATCCTATTGGAAACAGACCTTATGCCTACCACCTTGATTGAAGCAATTCTCCGACTGGAGCAGAACATGGGTCGGGAACGCTTATCGAATGGAAATTACACATCAAGAACCCTTGATATTGATATTATCTACTTCAATGATGAGATTATTTCAAAAGGGCATTTAACGGTTCCCCATCCTAGACTTTCAGAGCGAAACTTTGTATTAAAGCCCTTAGCTGATATTGCCCCTCAGTATTATCATCCTATTTTAAAAAAAGATACCCGAAACCTGTTGCAACAATCAAAGGACAAAAATCCACTAAAAAAGACCGGATTCAAGCTTTTTAAGAGTAGAAAGGAATTGTTCGCACAACTTCAGTTTTTGGCCATTGAGGGAAATATTGGCGTTGGAAAATCGACTTTAGCCAAAAAGATTGCACAGGACTTCAATGCCAAACTGGTTTTGGAGCGCTTTGCAGACAACCCCTTTCTACCCAAGTTTTACAACGACCAAAACAGGTATGCGTTTCCTTTGGAAATGTCCTTTCTGGCCGATCGGTATCAGCAGTTTATGGATGACACTTCGCAGTTTGACCTCTTCGAGACCTTTATGGTGGGCGACTATGACATTTTCAAATCCTTGATTTTTGCACAGATAACCCTCCAAAAAGAAGAATTTGAATTATATAGAAAGGTATTCAATTTCATGTACAACGAAGTGCGAAAACCGGATATCTACATCTACCTCTATCAAAATACCAACAGGCTTCTGCAAAATATAAAAAGTCGCGGAAGGGATTACGAACAACAGATTACACCTGATTATTTGGAAAAAATACATCGGGGTTATTTGAATTTTATCAAAAGCCATCCCAAACAGGAAACCTTGGTAATTGAATTGCAAGAGCTTGATTTTGTGAACCATCCGGAGGATTATCAGACGATTTTAATTCTATTGGAGGAAAAAATTTTAGATATTCTATTTTAGAGTCACTCTAAATTTTAAGATAATATTTGCATATAACGAATGGTTTTATTTTATTAGCACCCTGCTAAGACAGAAACTAACTAACTCAAACTATATGTTTCGCCCTGACGGTTATCGTCAGGGTTTTTTTTGCACTGCCCTTAAATACAAGATCAATAAGGGGTGGATTTAAAAAAGCATCATACCTTTTGAAGTTTTGTCCAAAAATCCCATACCACTAGCCCTACGCTAACAGATATATTAAGGGAATGCTTGGTACCGAACTGCGGTATTTCAATGACTGCATCACTGGCAGAGACTACTTCCTGGGCCACACCCTTTACTTCGTTCCCAAAAATCAAGGCATAGGTTATATTGGGCCGAACTTCAAAATTATTGAGTTGCTCTGCCATATCAGCTTGCTCTAGGGAAATCACCTGAACACCATCCTCCTTTAATCTTCTGACCACATCCATGGTATGTTCCCCATATGCCCATTCCACACTTTCCGTGGCTCCCAGCGCTGTTTTATGAATGTCTTTGTTGGGCGGTTTTGCCGTAATACCGCACAAATAGATTTTTTGAATCAAAAAAGCATCAGCAGTTCGAAACACCGAGCCTATGTTATTTAGGCTTCGAATATTATCCAACACCAAAATCAAGGGTGTTTTTTTCACTTTCTTGAACCCCTCGACATCCAGTCGGTTCAGCTCCTCATTGGCCAGCTTACGCATAACTTATCCACTTTTACCTCTGAAATATCAACATTGCTGTCAATTTCAAAGGTCAACTTTTAATTTCGATAAAATTAAACGAATTCGATTTGGCTGCCTCCAAAAGCAAAAAGGAAACTCCATTAATGAAGCAATACAATGCCATAAAGGCCAAGCATCCTGATGCGTTGCTGTTGTTTCGTGTGGGGGATTTTTATGAAACCTTTGGTGAAGATGCGGTAAAAGCAGCTCAGATTCTGGGTATTGTTTTAACCCACCGCAACAACGGAGGTGATCAAACCGAACTGGCAGGTTTTCCCCATCATTCATTGAATACCTATTTGCCTAAATTGGTCAAGGCAGGGCAACGGGTGGCCATTTGTGATCAATTGGAAGACCCCAAACAGACCAAAAGCATTGTAAAACGTGGGGTAACTGAATTGGTCACCCCTGGGGTTGCCTTAAATGACGATATCCTAAATGCAAAAAGTAATAACTTCTTGGCCGCCGTGCATTTTGGACATAACAAGTTGGGTATTGCTTTTTTGGACATTTCCACAGGAGAGTTTTTGACCTCAGAGGGAAGCCACGAACAAGTGGATAAATTACTTCAGAACTTTTCTCCCAACGAAGTTCTTTTCTCTAAAAACCATAGAACAGAATTCTCAGAATACTTTGGAAACCAATGGCATAGTTTCTTTTTGGAAGATTGGATCTTTCAAGAAGACTATGCCAATGAAAGCCTTATCAATCATTTTAAGACCAAAAGCTTAAAGGGCTTTGGTGTCTCACATCTACCACAGGGTATTATTGCATCGGGTGCCATATTGCATTACCTATCGGAAACGCAGCACCGGCAATTACAACATATCAATCGGTTGCAACGCATTGCCGAGGAGGAATATATTTGGATGGACCGCTTTACCATTCGCAACCTGGAACTCTATCATTCCAGCCATCAAAAGGCGGTCACCCTTTTAGATATCATTGATAAAACGACCTCTCCCATGGGGGGACGCCTCTTAAAACGATGGTTGGCTCTGCCTTTAAAAAACGCCTTGGAAATCCAGCGTCGTCACGATATGGTTTCCCACTTAAAAGGTGAAGAGGAGGAGTTGGATAAGATTCGCCATTGGGTGAAACAAATGGGAGACTTGGAACGACTGATTTCCAAGGTAGCTACGGGTAAAATCGCCCCAAAGGAGGTGGTGCAGCTCAAAAATTCCTTAGAGGCGGTTATCCCGGTCAAGCAGTTGACCTCCCAAAGTCAAAATGATGCCCTAAACGGGTTAAGTAAAAAGCTGCATGAATGCCAGGAGTTACGGGACAAAATCAAGAATATGCTAAATGAGGGGGCACCCGTAACCATTGGTAAGGGACTGACCATTGCTGAGGGCTACTCCCAAGAATTGGATGAGCTGCGGCAATTGGCCTTTTCCGGCAAGGACTATCTGGACAAGATGCTTGAACGGGAAACCGAAGCTACCGGAATTACCTCCCTAAAAATTGCTTCCAATAATGTATTTGGGTATTATATAGAGGTGCGCAACACCCATAGGGACAAGGTTCCAGAAAGCTGGATACGCAAACAGACCTTGGTCAATGCGGAGCGATACATCACGGAAGAGCTAAAAGAATATGAAGCTAAGATTTTAGGGGCTGAGGAACGCATTTTAAGCTTGGAACAACAGTTGTTTGAGCAGTTATTGGTCTGGATGCAGGAATACATTCCCCAAGTACAACAAAATGCCCAATTGATTGCACAACTGGATTGCCTAGGTGGCTTTGCCCAATTGGCCGTGGAAAATAACTATGTGCAACCGGAAATCAATGATTCCACTGCTCTGGAAATTAAGGAGGGGCGCCACCCAGTCATTGAAAAACAATTGCCCCTAGGGGAGAGCTATATCACCAACGATGTGCTATTGGATCGGGAACAACAACAACTCATTATGATCACAGGGCCCAATATGAGTGGTAAATCGGCTATTCTGCGACAAACGGCATTGATTGTCCTTTTGGCACAAATGGGAAGTTTTGTCCCGGCCGTATCCGCTAGAATTGGTGTAGTGGATAAAATATTCACCCGGGTGGGAGCCAGCGATAACATTTCCATGGGGGAGTCCACTTTTATGGTGGAAATGAACGAGACAGCCTCCATATTGAACAACCTTTCCGAACGTAGTTTGGTCCTATTGGATGAGATAGGCCGCGGTACCAGCACCTATGATGGCATCTCCATTGCTTGGGCCATCTCTGAGTACCTCCATGAACATCCTTCGCGGGCCAAAACCCTGTTTGCTACCCATTACCACGAACTGAATGATATGACCCAGAGTTTTGAGCGCATAAAAAATTATAATGTTTCTATTAAGGAGCTTAAGGACAATGTGCTTTTCTTACGAAAATTAGTGCCTGGGGGCAGTGAGCACAGTTTTGGCATCCATGTGGCCAAAATGGCCGGTATGCCGCAACAGGTTATTCAAAAGGCCAATAAAATTCTAAAAAAATTGGAATCCTCCCACGCCAATGAAGAAGTTGGGGACAAATTGCAGGCCGTCCAAAATGAAATGCAATTGAGTTTTTTCAATCTCGACGACCCTCTTTTGGAGGAAATAAAGGAAGAAATCCTCCATTTGGATATTGATACCCTTACCCCCGTGGAAGCTTTAATGAAGCTCAATGAGATCAAACGTCTTTTGACCAAAAAGAAGAAGGCTACTTCCTGAGCCATTACCCTAACTTCTCCCCAAGGAGAGGGAACTATCTTATGTTTTATTTTTTAAGATTTCGATAAATATCTTAAATTTGCATCCGCACTTCTTGGAGTGCTTGTTCATTAACATGCGAAAATAGCTCAGTTGGTAGAGCATCACCTTGCCAAGGTGGAGGTCGCGGGTTCGAATCCCGTTTTTCGCTCGACTTCGACTCCGCTCAGTC
>JBCBZA010000262.1:0-3000 GCA_039815575.1 Bacteroidota bacterium
GCAACGGGGCCCACCCCTTCCCATACCGAACAGGGTAGTTAAGCCCGTTAGCGCCGATGGTACTGCCACACCAGGTGGGAGAGTAGGTCGCCGCCTTCCTCGAAGCCCCTTTCACTTTATCGTGAAAGGGGCTTTTTTTATTTTTGATACCCGTGAAACACCCTACTGAACTATTAGAAGAAAAATGGAATGCCTATTCCCACACCTTTGGGGTGTTTTTGGGTATAGTAGGAGCCTTGGTTTTGGTATCCCATCAAAAAAATGATGACCAGTTCTGGCCCATACTTGCCTACAGTCTTTCAATCATTCTACTGTTCTTTGCTTCTACATGGTATCACAGCGTAATAGATCCTATTTTAAAGAGAAAACTCAGGGTATTGGACCATATCAGTATCTACTACTTGATTGCGGGGACCTATACGCCAGTTTGCCTTTGGATATTGAAAGGCTCAAAAGGGGAATTATTACTATGGCTGGTTTGGGGCATTGCCCTTTTTGGAACGTTTTTGAAATTGTTCTTTACGGGTAGGTTTGAAATTTTTTCTTTACTGCTCTATGGGGTTATGGGATGGTTGATTGTAATCGATCTACCATTCCTTATGGAAAATATGAGCTCCAGGGGCTTGCTCTATTTGGCTCTTGGAGGTATCTTCTATACTATAGGAATGCTCTTCTATGCGATTAAAAAGATACCATTTAACCATTTAATTTGGCACTTTTTTGTTCTAGGTGGGGCAATAAGTCATTGGTTTATGATATCGGAAATAACTAAAATTTTTAAATAAAATAGGCTATTCCAAAACCTAAAACAATTCCAATAAGCTTCTTGAGCTCAAAGACATGGTTTTGTACACTTTCAAATAAAATCACAGTAGAACTGAATTGAAAAATTCCGACAGCCCAACTAATTTGATGTTCCCCGACCTTTTAGGCTTTAGCATGGGCACAGGCACAAAACTTAAAAGAACGGCCAAAACCAGTAAAAGGTAACTCATAAAATGGTTAGGTGTTGAAGGGTAAAATTACCCTATTTTTGGAAACTGATATGAGCGATAATTTTAAAATGTTGGCAAAGACCTTATATGGTTTTGAACCTTTGTTGGCAAGGGAATTGAGAAATTTGGGAGCAGGAAATGTCCGCGAGGGAAACCGAATGGTGACTTTTGAAGGGGATACAGGATTTCTATACAAGGCCAACTTATGTTTGCGCACTGCACTAAAGGTTTTTAAGCCTATCAAAAGATTTAGGTTCTCTAATGAAAAACAGTTCTATAAAGAACTGTATTCCATTGATTGGCCCCAACTTTTTAGCCCACATAAGACATTTGCCTTTGATTCTACCGTATACACTGATATTTTCAGGAATTCCATGTTTGTATCCCTCAAAGCAAAAGATGCCTTGGTGGACAAATTTCGGGCAAGTGGGTTAAAACGTCCTAATGTGGATTCCCAAAATGCCGATATACGAATCAACGTTCATGTACAGGACTCCCTTTGTACCATTTCAATGGATAGTTCAGGGAATTCCTTGCATCAGAGGGGGTACAGGAAAGCAGTCAATATCGCTCCGATCAATGAGGTCTTAGCGGCGGGCTTACTCTTATTGAGCGACTGGGACGGCAGAACCGATTTTTTGGACCCTATGTGCGGTAGTGGTACTTTCTTGATTGAAGCAGCTATGATAGCCTGTAATATTCCGGCAAACATTAATAGGGAGCGTTATGCCTTTATGCACTGGAATGATTTTAATGAAAACCTGTTTCAAAAAATTATAGAAGCCAGTTTAAAAAAAACACGGGAATTCCACCACAAGATTTTAGGGTATGACAAGGCCCCTTCTGCAGTTCGGAAAGCAATTGATAATGTTGGATATGCCAACCTAGAAGAGTATATAACCGTTGAACGAAAGGACTTTTTTAGAACAAAAAAACTGACCCAAAGCCCTTTACATGTGGTTTTTAACCCTCCCTATGGGGAGCGTTTGAATGTAGATATGCCCGTTTTTTATGGTAAAATAGGAGATGCACTCAAACAAGGTTACTCAGGTACAAATGCTTGGTTTATTACGTCCAATTTGGACGCTCTAAAGTTTGTTGGGTTAAAACCTTCAAGAAAAATTAAGGTGTTCAATGGGAAGCTTGAATCCAGATTGGTGAAGTATGAAATGTATGAGGGCAGTAAAAAAAGTAAACTTGACTAAATATCACATCTTAAAAAAGCATCTTTTAACGCCTCAATTTTATCATCCCAAGTGGCAATGAATTCTTGTGCCACATATCCTGTAAAGCCAGTTTCTAAAATAGCCTTAATTATAGCAGGGTAGTATAATTCTTGGGTTTCATCAATTTCATTACGACCAGGTACCCCGGCAGTGTGGTAATGACCAAAATAGGAATGATAGGTTTGTATGGTATTGATAACGTCTCCTTCTTGCACTTGCATGTGATAAATATCATAAAGCAATTTAAAATGATCACTTCCTAACCTTCTGCAAAGTTCAACGCCCCAAAGACTGCTATCACACATGTAATCGGGGTGGTTTTGTTGGTTAAAAAGTTCCATTTGAAGAATTACACCGTGTTTTTCTGCCAATGGTAATATTTTTTCCAGTCCCAAGAGGCAATTCTCAAGGCCTACATAATCATCGATGCCACGACGATTGCCACTAAAACAAATAAGATTTGTGTAACCAGCGTCTGCAACCTTTGGAATCACCTCTTTGTAATTCTTGATGAGTTGTTCATGGTATTTGGGATCGTTAAATCCTTCGGTTAAGCTAATTTCTGCGCCATTGCACATAGAGCAGAAAATGTCATATTTTTTAAGTAAGCCAAAATCTTTGGGTCCAATTAAGTCAATTGCTTTAACCCCCAAGTCTTTTAGGATGATGAGAAACTCTTCCAGTGGATAGGAATCAAAACACCATTGACAAACACTATGGTTAATGTTGTTCTTAAGTTGAAAGTTTTTCCCAATTTTTTGGGATATGGTGGTCTTAGA
>JBCBZA010000233.1:0-3981 GCA_039815575.1 Bacteroidota bacterium
GGTGCGACTGTGAACTGGATCGTGACCTACACCTCCATTTTCATTGCAACCATTGCGGCGAAACCGTATGTCTTACCGAACAGAAAATACCACATATCAATCTGCCCAAAGGCTATATTGCCGAAGATGCCAACTTAGTACTGAAAGGGATTTGCGAGAAATGCAGTGGGCAATGAATGCACTTCCATTGCATCGTTCAAGGAGCTACTTTTGAACATATCAATGATATTTGGAAATGGGACATCACCACCATCATACATCCAGTGACAATTTAAGACTTGCCTTTTTTCTAAACTTGGGGTTTACGGTTCTTGAATTTATCGGTGGGCTCTATGTGAACAGTATTGCCATCATATCGGACGCTGTTCACGATTTGGGCGATAGCCTCTCGTTGGGCACGTCATGGTATCTTGACAAGAAGTCCAAAAAGGGGGCCGATACGCAATTCTCCTATGGATACGGACGCTTTTCATTACTCGGGGCATTGATCAACAGCTTGGTACTTATTGGCGGTTCCATTTATGTGGTCTACGAAGCAGTGGGAAGAATCCTTGAACCTGAGTATTCCGATGCTCAGGGCATGATGGTGTTTGCCATCATCGGGGTTCTGGTCAATGGATATGCGGCTTGGAAAGTAAGTAAGGGAAAGACCATGAACGAAAAGGTGGTTTCTTGGCATTTGCTCGAAGATGTACTGGGCTGGGTGGCCGTGCTCATCGCAGCCATAGTGCTCTACTTTTACGACAACCCTTATCTGGACCCGGCACTTTCCCTTCTCATCACCCTTTACATTCTTTACAATGTGGTGCGACGGTTGAGGGAAACCCTACATCTGTTTCTGCAAGGCGTTCCCAAGGAAATTGATTTGGAGGGAATCAAATCGGAAATCCTAAAGATGGAACGTGTAGCCTCACTACACAATACCCATATTTGGTCACAGGAAGGAGAAAACCATGTGTTCACTACGCATGTCAAATTAAAGAACATCGAAACCATTGACCAGATTATAGCGGTCAAGGAAGCGATAAAAAACCTGTTGGAAGGGTATCATTTTCAGCATTGTACCGTGGAAACCGAGCTTGAAAAGGAGCACTGTAGTTTGCGTGAAAAAAATGATGGAAATCTGGTGTCATAAAAGAAACTCGCTTCAATCAAAATTGGATTCCAGAAGATTTGTTGTAATCATACGTTTACAAGCAACCTTTTCTTTTTTGGTTATCTTTAAAAAAAAGAAAAATGAAAAGACTGATTTTCATAATTTGCATTATTGGTATTCTCTCTTCATGTGCGAATGATGATAGTACTAATGAGGAGATTAATGAACTGAATGTCGATATTCTAAATACTGATGTTTTTAATTATAATCTAGGCTCGTTTGGGGATGAAGAGGGAGTATCAATTCGGACTCAAGCTACACATTTTGAAATTAGCGAAATAAACATTGATTCTGAAACTGAAAACCATATCTATAGCTACAGACCAGAGATTAATTTTGTTGGAACTGATTATGTGGAAATTCGAGCTGCTTATGGCTCAGATGGAGCAAGTCCAAATGATTTTTTCATAATTACCAGGATCACATTTCTTATTGTTGAATAAAAGCAGCGACTAACTAGGCCTTAATACAGGGGGGTTATCGACGATAGAGTGGTTGCCAAAATTGGGTTGAAAAGATTATTGTTTTCAATAGGAGTACGGATTTCTAAATTGGTTGAGTAGTTTCTAAATCCAATTAAGGGTTTAAATAAAACCCTACCTGAGTTGATAGTCCTCCTATTGGGCACCTTCTAAAACCTTAATATCCGTGATTTCAAAAAAATCGGCACAGATGTCCTCGGTATCGAATGATTCATATATAAACCCGCTGAACACCACTCTTGAACCATCCGATCTGAATTCCTCGTCAAGGTTGCAAGGAGATAAAAGTGCTGTCAGGTTTTGGTCCAAACGCTCTTCAGGGTCAATCAGGAAACCGCAAGGTTCACGGAAGTCAATGAATCCGTTGACATTGCTTACAGTGGCGACTATCCTTCTACCTTCCTCTTGAAAGCAACCAGGGGTAGGTTCGTCATCAGAACAGGAAAAAAAGAAAAGAACGCACAAGGGTAATGAGAAGAGTTTGGACATGGCTTAATAAAAAACTTAATTCAATACTATTTGCTTAAAGAAATATTCTTGCATCCACCAAAAAAAGGGAAAAAAGCAAGATTCTTTTTGATACCTAGTCAAAACGTTCAAACTCCATTTGGGTTTGAACCGGAGCATCCGCTGGATATGAAATATAATGCAAGGTCAAGGTACTACCAAGGATGGAGAACCTACTACCATATTTTTCGCCGTTCAGAATCCTGGTTTCTGGTTCAGGCCTATAGCCCTTCTCCCATGAAACGGTTTCCGTGTCCCTGAAAAATATACTGTCACCATCAATTTCGAAGGTTCCTTTTCTCACGGATGACCCAATGATTTCATCTGGATTCTCGTCTTCAAAACCATAGATATCCACCGTGTAGGAATAATTGGTGTCCGCCTTGAACTCATAAACAATTCCCACATTAAAGTATCTAAAGTCGGATTCGGAGCGTCCGCTTGGAATACGTTCAATCCTGACCCAACTCCCAATCAAATCTTCATCAGAATATGGCTCGGGAACCGAATCCAAATTATCACAGGAAGAAAAAAGGCATATTAGTCCGATAAGATTTATAATAGATTTGAAGCTCATAACAATTGTTAATCGGTGATAAGATACTCTAAGACTATAAGGTTGCCCCTTCTTTTGTTAAATCTGGAAGGTTTCAACAACAACGCAAAGCAATTATTAAAGCCCCGACAAGTCGCGTTGATGATATGTCAGTTCATATTTTAGAGTTTTGTAAATGGAACCTTTTTTGGCACAACAACCTATTTTCAAGACTTTACCAAAAATACTTTTATTCCCAAGCCCTTGCGGAAGTCAGAAAACCTTTCCGGTTTTCGACACCCTTAGAGCCGCGCGAAAGCACAAGCGGCGAAAGGCCGCTTGACCTTTCTTCTCCCCACCCACAAAAATGTGTATTGCGGGAGCATCATCGTAAAAAGCGACATTACATCCTTATTCTGCGGATTTGCAAAGAGAAAATGTTAATTTGATGAGATGCTTCTGATTCTTAAGTATTTCATGCTTGCCTGTTTCGCTTACGTGATTATCAGGATTGTGATACCCTATCTCGTGCTATTTATACGATTTATGTTCAATGAAGCTTTTAAATGGGACAAATACGTAGAAAAGCCAAGGTTGGTATTCTATGCGTTGGGGCTTTTCTCTATGAACTTGGGATATAATGGCATAGTGGAACCATTGGAAAGATTCCCCATATTTTCCTATGCCACTGGGGGCTTTCTCTTTTTGATAGGTATGTTCACGACCCAACTCACTTGGAGTAAATGGTTTGAGAGAATCTTTATTCCCAAAATAAAGGAGAAATTAAAGACTCCCAGAAACTTCAATATTTCAATCAGCGAGTCCCAATTGGGGAAACTCTATGACAACATGGTCCGCTATGATATGGTCATCATCGACAAAACTTCGAAAGATGATTTTATCCAATGCTTTTTAAAGGATTGGGACGAACATGATTCGAAGATTCACCTGAAATTAAAAAACCCTGCTTGCAAGGAGTTTTATGAACTCCTGAAAATGAGCTTTCCCAAGAATGACTTACAGCTTATTGATTTCATCAAAAATTCCGATGTGTTAAGGCGTGAGGATGGGCGAAGATATAACTACGATACCGTGAGAAACTCCCTGACCAGGCTCCGAATCTCCAAAAGAAGTGAGGAATTGGAAGCTGTATTTGCCCCATTTTCGTAAAACTTGCTTGCATTCTCCTCGATTTTGCTTACACCACATGCGATGCAAGCCTTTCCTATAGTTTCCTATGCTAGTTTGCTGAAAGAATTCGATTAAAAAGTACAAAAGCTTTTGTCCATTGTTTCATCCAA
>JBCBZA010000277.1:0-2495 GCA_039815575.1 Bacteroidota bacterium
CATCGCGTGGTACCCGCGCTTGCGCTCGTGCCCGCGGACGAAGGGGACGACGGCGTGCGCATCGCGCTGCGCCTCGGGGACGCGGAGCTCGACCTCGCAAGGAACACCGGAACAAATCATAAAGGATGAAAAGAGCCATACCGCAGCTTTTTTGAGGAAAGAATTGGAAAATTCAAATAAAAAAATGGCCAAAGCCGTTTAATACCATAGCATGAGAAAAGAACAGCATCATAAAGGTTGGAATGAAATAAAGACCAACGACTCTTGGGCCCTTTTTAAAATTATGGGGGAGTTTGTCAATGGGTTTGAAAAAATGAGTCTCATTGGACCTTGCGTATCCATTTTCGGTTCGGCACGAACCAAACCCGGTGAGAAATATTACGAATTGGCAGTAAATGTGGCAAAACGGATTGCAGAATCGGGTTATGGGGTAATTACCGGTGGTGGCCCAGGGATTATGGAAGCGGGTAATAAAGGAGCTAATATGGCAGGCGGGACTTCTGTTGGATTGAATATTGACCTCCCTTTTGAGCAACATGATAATCCATTTATCGACCCAGATAAAAGCTTGGACTTTGACTATTTCTTTGTACGAAAGGTAATGTTCGTAAAGTATTCCCAAGGATTTGTGGTGATGCCCGGTGGATTTGGCACATTAGATGAGCTCTTTGAAGCCATGACCCTGATTCAGACCAACAAAATTCATACGTTTCCCATCATCTTGGTTGGAACCGATTTTTGGGGCGGACTTTTGGAATGGATAAAAAGTACAATGCTGCAAGCAGGAAATATCAGTCCCCACGACTTGGATTTGGTGAAAGTGGTAGATACGGAGGATGAAGTAGTAGAGATCATCGATGCCTTTTATAAAGGAAACACCTTAAGTCCCAACTTCTAATTTTAAGATTTGAATTTGGGAGCGTCACCTAGGAATTTTGTTATTTTCACAGTACTTCTTCTGCTAGGCTTAGTTATTCAAGGACAGCAACATAGCAATACCATTGATGCCACCCTGAATGATGAAACCAAAGCGATTTCCGTAAAGCAGAAGTTGACCTATTTCAATGGATCGGACAGTACACTCAGGGAATTGTATTTTAATGATTGGAACCACGCATATAGTGGGAAAAATTCAAGTTTGGCCAAAAGGTTTGGGGATTACTTTAGGAAATCACTTCATTTAGCTAAGGAAAGGGAACGAGGGTTCACCAAAAACATCAATTTAGTTGGAAAGGAATATCAGGCCATAAAATGGGACCGGTACAAATACAACGACATTATCAAGGTGAGTTTGGAAGAACCTTTGGCACCTGGCGATTCCATAGAACTTTTTTGGTCCTATATTGTAAAACTCCCAAATAGTAAGTTTACCGATTACGGATACGGATATGAAAATGGATACTATCTAAAGGACTGGTACCTCACCCCTGCTGTTTATGATGGTGAATGGCATTTATACCCCAATACCGATCTAAATGATCAGTACACAGGCATTGCGAATTCACAAGTGAACCTTATTTTTCCGGATTCCCTCTATATGGCATCAAACTTCAATGCCTCTTCGGTATCAAAGTTTCCAAATGGGCAACATGTTATCTTAAAGGATGTTGACAGAAAAAATTGCACCATCTTTTTGACCAAGGAAGACAAATTTGTTAGGCATAATACCCCAAGTTTCAATGTGCTCACCGACATAAAGGGCGAGCGCTATAGTGAAATGGCCCAAGGCTTTTCCATAGTCCGAGTAACCGATTTCATTACCAAAAACCTTGGGGAGTTTCCGCAAGATCACCTATTAGTGAGTGAAGCGGATTATAACAGAAATCCACTTTATGGAATCAACCAACTTCCACGATTTATACGACCCTATAGTCAGCAGTTTCAGTTTGAATTGAAATTCTTGAAGACCGCATTATATAGCTTTGTAAGGGAAACCCTATATCTAAATGTTAGGAAGGAACAATGGGTCCATGACGCTATTGTAAATTATTTGCTGATCAAGTATGTGGATCAATTTTATCCGAACAAAAAATTAACGGGGCAACTATCAAAGATATGGGGGTTTAGAGGTTATAACTTGGCTAAAATGGATTTTAATGACCAGTATTATTATCTACAAATGGCATCCGTAAGGCGCAATGACCACCAGGCCTTATCGACCCCTAATGATTCCCTCACGAGATTCAATCAAAAAATTGCGAATAGGTACAAGGCCGGACTAGGACTGGCTTACTTGGCAGAATTTATTGGCTATGACAAATTGGATGAGTCATTAAAGGAATTTTATGTTGAAAATAGGGTTAGACCAAAATTGACCGCAGAAGTTTTAAAGGAAAAGTTGAGAAGTAAGACCAAACTGGACATTCTTTGGTTCTTTGATGAGTATGTAGCTTTAAGAAACAATATTGACTTTAAGATTACCAAAGTTTCCAAACAAACGGACTCCATATATTTTTCAATTAAAAACCGAACAGGATCTAATGTTCCCATATCCG
>JBCBZA010000072.1:0-19206 GCA_039815575.1 Bacteroidota bacterium
CCCGTAAAAATCCTTCTCCGCCTCCCCTTCAAACTTTCCATCCCGTATAAATCGCTTCACCAATCTATCCTCTAAAGAATGGTAACTTATTACACTAAGCCTACCGCCTACTTTCAATACTTCGGGAACCTGATTCAAAAATTCCTTCAGGACTGCAATTTCTTCGTTCACCTCAATTCTCAAGGCTTGATACACTTGCGCCAAGGTTTTGTTCTCTTTCCCCCTTGGCAAAAACCTGGAAATCGCTTCTTTCAAATCGCCGGTGGTCTTAATTTGACTTTTTGATCTTTCGGCAACTATGGCCCGGGCCATCCCCTTGGCACTGCGCAATTCCCCAAACTCCGTGAACATCCTACTCAACTCCCCTTCTGCATATGAATTGATCAAATGCAAGGCACTTCTGGAAACCCTCTGGTCCATTCGCATATCAAGATTTGCCTCAAACCTTGTGGAGAACCCCCTTTCTGCCACATCGAATTGATGGGAAGACACCCCAAAATCAGCCAAAATCCCATCAACTTTTAGAATACCATAGAACTTTAAAAATCGTTTGAGGAATCGAAAGTTCTCATTGATCAACTGAAACCTACCATCCTCAATGGCATTGGCAAGCGCATCCTCGTCCTGATCAAAGGCAATCAACCTACCATGCTTACCCAAACTTTTTAATATTTCCCTCGAATGGCCACCACCTCCAAAAGTGACATCCACATAAACACCTTCTTCCTTGACACCAAGGCCCTCGATAGACTCGCTTAACAGCACTGGCCTGTGATACATACCGACTATTCCTTTTTGTCGGACATCACTTTATTTGCAAGTGTCTTCTTCTTCTCCTTGGGCGCATAAATACTCTCATTGTATTTAGTTAAATCCCAAATCTCCATGTACTTACCCATTGGGGCAATCTTCACTTCTTTAACAATGCCCGCTAAGCTGGTAATGGTCTTAGGTATCAACAACCTCCCTGTGGCATCCAACTCTACTTGCCGTAAACCCGCAGTGTATATCCTCCTAAAATCCAGGTTGTCTTCTTCAAACCGGCTTTTTTCGTCCAACTCCTCCATTACCCTGAGCCATTCCTTGGCCGGATACAACTCCAAACAGTCACTGTAATATGATTTTTTAACGAAAAACCCCTCTTGAAGCACGGGCGCCATCTGATTTCTTAGGGCAACGGGCAACATAATGCGCCCTTTGGCATCCGCCTTACAATCAAATGTCCCTATAAAGATGGCACTCAAAGCTTGGTTGTTTATTCGTTATAAAGTCAAATATATAAATATTCCTCCCACATTTTACCACTAAAAAACACAATGTTGATAAATAACAGCATTTTTTGGGCAAATATTGCACTTTAATGCAAAAAATGACACTTTTCTATAGTATAGTCCTATAGGATCTGGTGGAAATGTTGTTTTCTGAAATGCCTATATTTGCCGCTGATGCCGAACCAACTTAGATGGAAGACGAAATCATTATTGACGGTAAGTATCGTTACATTGAAATTGGCGAAGGAACGCCCATAATTATTCTGCATGGGCTAATGGGGGGTTTAAGTAACTTTCATGGGGTTACTGATTATTTTCCAACCAAAGGATATCGCGTCTTGGTTCCCGAACTACCTATTTATGATATGCCAATGCTCAAGACCACGGTAAAGAACTTTGCCAAGTTCCTTAATGAGTTCATTACATATAAAAAGCTTGATAAGGTCGTTCTTTTAGGAAATTCCCTAGGTGGACATATTGGCCTACTTCATACGAAAATGTTCCCAGAAAAGGTAAAGGCATTGGTCATCACGGGAAGCTCAGGCCTATATGAAAGTGCCATGGGGGATGGGTATCCCAAGCGCGGGGACTACGAATTTATAAAGAAGAAGGCCGAAGACGTCTTTTATGATCCAGAGGTGGCGACCAAAAAAATTGTGGATGAAGTTTTTGCTACGGTCAACGACCGCATGAAATTGGTAAAAACCCTAGCTATTGCCAAAAGCGCCATTCGCCATAATATGTCCAAGGATCTCCCCAATATGGAAACCCCTACCTGCATTATTTGGGGCAAGCAGGACAATGTAACGCCTCCCAATGTGGCCGAGGAGTTTCATGAGCTTCTCCCAGATTCCGATTTGTTTTGGATTGATAAATGCGGACATGCCCCAATGATGGAACACCCCATTGAATTCAACAAAATTTTGGATACCTGGTTGGAGAAAAGGGGGTTTTAGTTTTGGATTCAGGAAACTGGAACAAAGAGCCAGGACTTTAAATGTAACATCGCGTATCTTTGATAGGAGTTAAGGCTTTTTGATTCTTGACTCTAATGTCTTTTCCCTAAAAAATGAAAATTACTTCATCCGAATTTGTCATGAGCAATTCTGATGTGGCTAAATGCCCCAAGGAACCGCTTCCCGAATACGCCTTTATTGGACGCTCCAATGTAGGGAAGTCCTCCCTCATTAATATGTTGATGGATAATAAAAACCTTGCTAAGACTTCTGGAAGACCTGGAAAGACGCAGCTTATCAATCATTTTAAAATCAATAACAGCTGGTTTTTAGTCGATTTGCCGGGATATGGATATGCGCGGGTTTCCAAAAGGGATAAAAAAACCTTTCAGAAATACATCACGGACTACTTTTTGAACCGAAAACAATTGGTCAGTGGTTTTGTATTGGTGGATGTTAGACATGAACCCCAGCCTGTTGACATGGAATTTATGGAATGGTTGGGAACGAATGGTGTTCCCTTTAGTATTATTTTCACTAAAGCCGATAAATTAAAGGAAGGAGCTGTTCAAACCCATGTGGATACCTATTTGAGAAAACTATTGGATGCCTCCTGGGAAGAAGCTCCCCCCCATTTTGTGACCTCGTCCTCGAAGTATGTTGGTCGCGATGAACTTCTTGGCTATATTGACAGAATCAACAAGGAAGTCGCACAAACTTGACCATGGATGTTGTAAAAACCTACCGTAAGGTAAATCATGAAGATGTCAATGCCAGTTTTGGCATTTCTCGAATGGAGGAAATCTATGAGAGGCGAAACGGAGAAGTTGATCAACCCCATCGCCATGATTTTTTTACCATCCTTTTTGTCAAAACCGGGGAGGGACAGCACCATATCGATTTTAATTCGTACCCAATCCATAAAAATCAGGTCTACTTCATAGGTCCTGGACAAGTACACCAATTGGTGGAACGGGAAAAATCCATCGGATATTCCCTTGTCTTTTCCGAAGAGTTTCTTGCTCTGAACCAAATATCGGTCAACTTCATTGAAGACATTAATCTGTTCCATGATATCGGAACGTCTCCACCTTTGGAGTTAGAAGGCACTGCTTCGCAAATCTTGGATTACTATGCCGAACAAATGATGGGCCACTTTCAATCCACTTCAAAATATAAATTTGAGGCCATCGGAGCGCTGCTCAAACTCTTCTTGATTCAATGTCATACAATGTGTTCCTTAAATGGATTGGACCTTCAAACCCAAGAAACTGGAGGTAATCTTGTTCGCAACTTTAAAAAACTACTTCACTCCAAATACAAAGAATGGCATCAAACCCAATCATATGCTGAAGCACTGAACATCACCCCAGATCATTTGAATCGGGTTATCAAGTCACTGACCGGTAAGAACCCAAAAGCGCACTTGCAAAGTAGAATTACCACGGCGGCAAAACGACTGCTATACTTTACGGAACTTTCCAATAAAGAAATCGCTTATGAATTGGGGTTTTCCGAACCTGCCAATTTCAGTGCTTTTTTTAAAAAATGTACTGGGGTTTCCCCTTCGGAATTTAAGAGGCACACATAATATCGTATTTTCATAAGGGCTAACCGTTTTTTCATATTCCATACCTGCCATTACTACTCGAAATTTGTAGGGAACAAAAAAAGAATACTATTATGAAAACGGTAATACACAAGGCAGACACACGAGGATATGCCGACCACGGTTGGTTAAAAAGTCACCACAGTTTTAGCTTTGCTGGCTATCAGAATCCTGAACGTAACCATTTTGGTGTGTTACGAGTACTTAATGACGACCAAGTCTCAGAGGCAAAAGGGTTTGGCACCCATCCGCATGATAATATGGAAATCGTTTCCATTCCCTTGGAAGGGGATTTGGAACATAAAGATAGTATGGGCAACACCACCGTGATTCGCGAAGGTGACGTACAAGTGATGAGCGCTGGAACGGGCATCTATCATAGCGAATACAATAAAAATGTGGATAAGCCCGTGAAGTTTCTCCAGATTTGGGTATTTCCGAACAAAAGAAACGTTGAACCTCGTTATGATCAAATCTCCATACGCGATATTGAAAAGGAAAATACCTTTTACCAAGTACTTTCGCCCAACCCGGATGATGATGGGGTTTGGGTGCATCAAGATGCTTGGTTCCACCTAGGAAAATTTGACAAGGGAACCACAGATACGTATCGCATCAAAAAGCAAGGTAATGGGGTATACGCCTTTGTATTGGAAGGTGAGGTTGAAATCAACGGAAAGGAATTATCCAAACGAGATGGCCTTGGTCTTTGGGATACGGACGTCCTCGAGTTCAAGTCAATTTCAAATAGCAGAATGTTATTGATGGATGTGCCCATGGCACTTCCTAGAATAGGGGGATAATCATGTGCTTTTAAAGCAATTCCCATGTCGCTAATAGTGCGTTTTGGGGGTTGCTTTTTCCATATTCATCCTACATCAATTTCGAAATGCTTAAATTTCATTCCAGATGAGTGTTTCGAATACCCTAATTATAGTTCTTCTTGCGCTCGGGGCAGGCCAGGGCATCATTTACGGCAGTATTCTCTTACGCAGCGTTAACAACGTATTGGCCAATCGTATTTTGGCGGCCCTACTGTTCTTTCTTTCCTATCGCTTAGTGGTACAAATACTACGTTTGTTTGGTCTTGGCCATTACGATGGATGGTACTACGCCATGCTTGATTTTAGTTGGATTCACGGACCGCTACTCTACTTTTATGTCAAATCACATCTACATCCAAACTTTAAATTCAAGCAACACCACCTATGGCATTTCATTCCATTTGGAATTCAGGTGTCGTTCAGCATCTTTGTGCGGTTACAGAATCTCTATTGGGATGGAACCCGAGAAAGCCTTTCTTGGTTGGGCTATTGGGGATATGTGGTATGGATGAACCTGTGCACCATCTATTTTGTCGCCAGTGTTATGATTATCGTATACACCACAAAATCGCAAAGGTTGTTGCGAGATCGGTTCGAAGAAAAAACGTTTTCAGAGGAACGGCTGAATTGGCTTAAGCGGGTCTTGTTGGCTTTTAAAGTCTACTTTTCATTGGTACTCATCATTTTAGTAGTTGACCTTATCGTCACGGGCAGTGTTAATTTTATGAATTATTTCTACTTCAACAAGTTCTACTATTATCCCTTTTTCATTGGCATTTCTGGATTAACCTATTGGTTGGGATTGGAGGGATACAGACGAAAAGACCTCAAGCGAAAAATTAAAAGGCCCGAGCTCACTCCACAAGAACAAAAGCAATTGGCAACCATAGCCCAAGCCTTACAGCAAGCAATGACAGAACACAAGTGGTTCAAAGACCCTGAACTGACGGTGACGGAATTGGCCAACAGGATGGACATCAAACCCTATTTGCTCACCAAATGCCTAAATACGATAGTGGACAAAAAATTGCGGATTATATCAACCAATTGCGGGTTGAAGAATTACGGAATTTGTTGAAACAGCCCGAAAACAAAAAGTACACGCTATTAAGTTTGGCCTATGAATCCGGATTTAATTCAAAGTCCTCTTTTAACCGAGCCGTGAAAAAACACCTTGGTATTTCCCCTAATCAATTAAGGGAAACCCAATAGGGTTCATTTTCAGAATTGACACCCATTTTTCTTTACCAATAGGGTTCAATTTTAAAATTGGGGCGCACCGCTATCCAATCCACACTAGGTTTGGACAAAACAAAATTTTAATCATGAAAAAAAAAGTTTTCAACTTTGTATGGATTGCTCTAGTAACCCTTTCGACAATTGCACAAGAAACCCGTAAAATTGATCCTCAGGTTTTAGTGGGTGAATGGAAGCTGGATATGAGCCCTCAAAATACATCGGACAACAACTTTGCCTTGATGCAAATCACCAGCGTGGCCAATAAAAAACTAAAGGGCACCTTTTATAGGAAGGGTGTGGCACTAAAAAATGGGCAAATCAGTACACAAATGGGAACCATTCATGGCGCCCTGACCTCAGGTGACAATTCCGGCTCTTACAACACCAGTTTCTACTATGATAATGGTAAACTTTTTGGGACCACACATGCAATTGAACGCGGTTTTCTAGCTGTATGGGTTGCAGAAAAGGTGGACTGAAAGATTTTCTGGAACTATCCCTCCAATAAGGAGGGATAGGCTCCCTGTTATTTCGACATAATATCACATCCGTTCCTTTATCAAGGCAATCAGTTCTTGAGCCGACTCCAATCCGTTTAGTTCTTTGGTAGCAACCAAAACCTCCAAACCCTTTTTACCTTCCATAAGCACGATGGGAAAAGTAAACTTATGCCCAAACTTGCTTTTGTATCCCTTTACGAATTCATCCTTATGCAAAAAAACCATGTGATGCTGGCTCTCTTTCCGAAAGCGTTTCCATGTTTTATTCTCGAAGAACACTCCAAAGGTGATATCGCAGAGCTTGCAATCATAGGTGTGAGGACTAAACACCTTATGCATGCTATCCAATAGGGCATTTCTTGCACCGGAATTGGCATTATAAATAAACAGAAGTTTTTGTATTTGTTCCATGGGTTCGGAAATATAGCGGATAATCGTAACATTTTTTAATTTGAATTATCATTACTTTGACGAAAACAACCAGGTAAAATGAAAAACTGCTGCACCATACTCATGGTCTTAACCCTATTTACTGCATGTACCCCACAAGGCACCAAAAAAAATCCACAAAGCAAGGATACGTTTGCATCTGAGATACAACAGTTAAAAGACTATTTTCATATTCCCGGGCTTGCCATTTTGGCCCAAAAAGGGGATTCCGTACTCTTTGAAGACTACCTGGGATACGCCAACATAAAGAAAAAAATAAAAGTAACGCCTACCACGGAATTCCCTATTGCCTCCATTACTAAAGTTTTTGCAGCTACGGCGCTCATGAAATTAGTGGAAGAGGGCAGGTCTTCTTTGGATGACCCTATTGATAGGTACTTAACGAACATCACCTTTGGTGATTCCATCAAGGTAAAACACCTATTGTCCCATACCTCACAAGGGGAACTAGGCCAAAACTTCTACTATAGCTACCGTTTTGGGGCTTTGACCCCTGTTATTGAAAAAGGTTCTCAAAGTTCTTTTGAAACAAGCATTGAAAATAAAATCTTTGAACCCTTGGAATTAACATCCACCTATATGTTCAGCGATTCCAGTTCCGTGAGACCTTCAATGGCACAACCCTATAATTATGAGGACGACGTGATTCCCGGCATCCTAGAATTTGGTACCTCGGCTTCAGCAGGCATTGTCAGTACAACATGGGACATGGTCAAATTTAGTAAGGCATTGGATGACAATGCCCTGATTACCTCCGCTTCAAAAAAATTGATGTACACGCCTTTTACACCTTCTTCGCCCTATGGTCTAGGTATTTTTACACAGGAGATAGCAAACAAAAAGGTGGTCTGGGCCTATGGCCAGTACGATTCCTTTTCCAGTTTGTTTTTAAAGGTTCCTGAAGAGGAATTGACCTTAGTGCTATTGGCCAACAACAACTTGATGAGTGACCCAGCGCGATTGATTAATGGTGATATCGCTTCTTCCTTGTTCGCCATGAGTTTTTTAAAGAATTACGTGTTGAATCAGGAGGAGTTGCCCTTATTTGAAGTAGATACGGCATCAAAAAACAAGACTGAATTTCATCGTAAAAAGTTATTGGCTGAAGCCCTATCCGCAAGTTTTATGGCCCGTTTTGATGATGGGGAGTTGGAAAAAAGCAAACAACTTTTGCGAAAAATGTTTCAACTATACCCTGATTATAAAAACTACGGAAACCTAAATCTTTTGCATACCCTTACCTTTCTCAAAAGTGTGCATTTTTATAAGGAACTTGGGGCATACCCTGAGTTTGACGAGCAGATTGAAAACATCTCCAAAGTATTGTTGGCGGAGGATCCCAACAATCCCTATGTGAATGTGTATATGGGCGAATATTACAGTGATAAGGGAAGTATCAAAGCGGCCAAACCCTTCTTTGAAAGAATTGTACATGCGGACAACTTTTCTCCATTCTGGTATACATCCACAGCAAAGCAATGGCTCCAAGAGCATGAGTAAACGCACCTAAGTAGTATATGGTGTGTTGATGATAATACTTATCTTTTGACCATGGAATTCATAGGTATCCTTTTCATGCATTGGATGGGCGATTATGTGTTACAAACGTCCCATATGGCAGTGAACAAGCATAAAAGCCTAAAATGGCTATTGCTCCATGTCCTTACCTATACGTTTGTGCTTCTCGGCTTATCCCAATTTGTGTTTTCTTGGCAAGTAGGTTTGGGCTATGCCATTTTTAATGGGGCCCTTCATTTGATTACTGACTTTTTTACCAGCAAGCTGGCTGCCAAATTTCAAAATAAACCCCGGGTATTCTATCCTATTCTGGGTTTTGACCAGCTGGTACATATCTCCTGCCTCTATTGGACCTTTATCAATTCTGATGTTTTGGCCCTATAAGTATGAAGAAGACCATAGCACTGCTTTCTATATTCTTTTTTACACTTGCCCCCATGCTGGGTCAAGAAGACTTTTATCAAGAGCTGGCAGAAAAAGCATTGACCCTAACCCAAGATCAGGTCACCTACGACCCCAGTTATTTTTCCATTTCATATCCTAACGGCGATGTTCCTTCCAATAAAGGGGTGTGCACGGATGTCATCATTCGCACCTACCGCAAGATGGGAATCGACCTTCAAAAGGAAGTCCATGAGGCTATGAAGGCCAATTTTTCCGCCTATCCCAAGATTTGGGGCCTTACGCGACCGGATACCAATATCGACCATAGACGGGTACCCAACTTAATGGTGTTCTTTGAGCACTTTGGGGAGGTGCTTCCCATAACTGAAAAAGCAGAAGACTATGCTCCCGGAGATATCGTATGCTGGAATTTGGGTGGAGCCATCACCCATATTGGTATTGTAAGCGATAAAAAGTCCAGGGACCGCAAAAGACCTATGATTGTACACAATATTGGTACAGGACAAGTACTACAGGATTGTCTTTTTGATTATAAAATCATTGGGCATTACAGTTACGGAAAGTAGCCCACCCAGACCATATCGATAGCAGAAGAAAAAATCTACTAAAACGAGAATTATTTGGTGGGAAAGAAATCTTTTCTATATTTGTAGTGTACTAGTTATCTAATACACTAGATATGAGTACGATCGAAGACTTGGATTTCGGATATTCCCAAGGACAAAACATCCTCAAAGGCGTCTCGTTATGCTTTGAATCCGGAAACATCTATGGGCTTTTTGGAAAAAACGGGGAGGGAAAAACCTCATTGATGAAAATCATGTCCGGTTTATTGTATCCCAGACGTGGCTTTTATTCCCTTGATGGAGCACCAATAACAACAAGAAAGGCAAACTGGCTGCAACACCTATTTTTGGTGCCCGAGGACTTTGGGCTCCCCAACATCAAAATATCCAATTATCAAGGTATCAATGCACCCTTTTATCCCAACTTTTCCAAGACGCAGTTCCAAGAATTGATTCAAGAGTTTGGCCTGCGAACGGACCTCAACATAGGAACGCTTTCCTTTGGGCAGCGAAAAAAAGTGTTGATTGCTTTTGCACTTTCCACCAACACGCAATTCCTTTTCATGGACGAACCGACCAACGGACTGGATATTCCATCAAAAAGTCAATTTAGAAAGGTCATGGCTTCTGTTGCTACGGAGCACAAATGTATTATCATTTCCACCCATCAGGTACGAGATCTCTATAGTTTAATCAATCATGTAATGGTCCTTGACCAGGCCAAGGTGGTATTTGACCAATCCTTAGAAGCAATTACCAACAAATTATGGTTTGGCAAGGCAAATGGAGAACGCAAAGAAGGGGCTCTATTTTCGGAAACCGGTTTGGGTGGAAAGTCCATTCTTCCGAAAAAAGATCTAGAGGAAACCGAAGTTGACCTTGAATTGTTGTTTCAAGGTATTTTAAGTGCCCCCCATCAAATCAATGCTGTTTTAAAAGGTGATTCATATGGAACCTAATATAAGCCTACATAGAGTATGGAATCATATTAAAAGGGATACCCTCCTTTTAAAATCTACCCTTTTGACCACTTTGGCCATCTGTGCTGTACTGTTGTTTGCGGTTGTTCAACTCAACCTTTTCTGGAATAAAGCCATTTCAAGTGACGCATATTTTAGCGTCTTGAGTTTTCTTTATATCATTTCTGGCATTGTACTCTCTTTTTCCTACTTCAGGGAGTTCCATAACGACAAATCCAGTGCGCTGTACTTGACACTCCCACTGTCCACCGAAGAACGACTTATTTCAATTTGGTTGTCCACCACCATTGGGCATACCCTTGTTTTTCTTATCCTTGGTATCGTTTTTGGCAGCTTTTCCATCTTTTTTGGAAGTGTTCTCTTTGGTGCAGAGTTCCATTTTGTCAATCTATCGCCAGATAGTTATTGGAAAATGATCAAGGCCTATGTATTCCTTTTACCTGTATTCTTGTTCGGTGCTGCCACCTTTAAAAAGAATAGAAGAGCCAAGACATTGCTACTGGTCGCAATTACGGTTTTAGGTCTTGTCTTCTTTAATATGTTTCTCTTTGGCATTTTGAATTACGGCATGGATGTTTTTGATCAGAACGGACTGGGATCCAAAGGCTTTGATTTGGCCCAAAAGGATTTTTCTGGATTTGGAAAGTTCCTTTTTATGACCATTTTGGGACCTGGAATGTTGTTAGCCACCTACTTTAAAATTCGAGAAAAAGAAGGATAGTATGGACTTTGACAGCAGTAAACCCATATACCTTCAAATCGTAGATTTTTTCTACGAAAATATTCTTATTCGCGAATGGCAAGAAGGAGAGCGCATTCCCTCGGTAAGGGAAATCGCGGTGCTGGTAGAAGTTAACCCTAATACGGCCATACGGGCCTTTAATCATTTACAGGAAATGGAGATTATATATAACAAAAGAGGAATTGGCTATTTCGTTGCCGAGGACGGGTACCAAAAGGTCCTATCCATCCGTAGAAATGAGTTTAAGAAAGTGGTGCTTCCAGATGTATTTAAAAAAATGCGGTTGCTTGATGTCACTTTTGAAGAAGTCAAAAACCTTTACGAACAAAACTTAGATGAAGACAAGTAATCTTATTGCAGGAATTGGGGCTGCGATGCTATTTACGCTATCCTTACTCTTTCAAGGCAGGGTACATTATTATATCAAGAAGGAACGAGCAGCCGGCTATGTAACATTTGAATCACAGTCTAGGGAAGTAGCTTATTTTGACCGCATGCGGGTCAAAGAAAAAATCAAGGTCGTTTTTTCCCAGGATTCCATAACGAGTTTAAGGGTACATGGCCCAAAGGAACTCTTGGATTCCATTAAAACCAATGTGATTCAAAATACGTTGCAGATAAGTTTAGGTTCCAGAACCAGGACCAAGGACACCATAAAAGTCTTTGTCAATACTTCCACCCTTAATGCGTTGGAATTGGCAGGAGGGTATTTTGAAAATACGGGAATGCTCATGGCCGATGCGTTTTACCTAAAAATGGACAAAAACAGTGATTGTAACCTCAACCTCAGCTCCCAAAGACTTGAAGTTGACATGGCCAAGGAGTCAGGACTGGATTTAAAAGGAAAAACAGGACACATCATTTTCATCAATCAATAATCATCAATCAAAAAACGAACATCATGAACACCATCGAAGAACCTGCAAGTTCAAACCCAACCTTTTTAGAAATAAAAGGCGTACCCAAATGGCGGTGGTACCTTTTAAAAGCATTTTACCTTTTTGTATTTCTGGCCTTTGGCATACAAATTTGGAATACCATCCTAACCTATTCCGAAGTATGGGACCCCATGCATGGTATCGCCTTTAGTTTTTGGGCAGCCTTTGCCGCACTAATGGGCTTTGGCATCCGATACCCCCTTAAGATGCTTCCATTGGTATTTCTGCAACTGATGTACAAAACCATTTGGCTTCTTTTCGTGTATTTACCCCTGAAGTCAGGCGGAAACCTTACAGGAGGGGCAATGGAACTATTTCAAGCCAACAGTATCGGAATTGCTCTAGACATTATCGTAATTCCATGGGGATATCTATATCGCAATTACCTTAAAAGCCTGTTCAACCTAAGTTGAACTGTATTTTTTGCAATCATCAATCAAAAAACGAACATCATGAAAAACACACAACAATTGGGAAGAAGCATTGGTATATTGCTCATAGTTGTAATTGTCACCGGTATTCCCTCTACCTTATTTCGTGGGCTTTCCACGTCCTTGACCCGGAAACCTGAGTTTCTGGAGACCATTGCAAACAGCTCCTCAACAGTTCCTTACTTGGTTTTACTCAGTTTTATGGCTTCTCTGGCCTGGCTGATTATTGCAGCCCTGTTATTTCCATTACTAAGAAAGTATAATTATGGCATGGCACTCCTTTTTACGGGCCTGTGGACCATTTGTTTTACCATTAGTTTATATGGCGATATTGCCCACCTATCTTTGCTTTCCATGGCAAGGGAAGCGGAACAGGCTTCCAATTCCATTAACGAAAGTTTTGGGACCTTGGGCACTTTAAAGGTAAAGGACTATATCTGGGCACATTTTATTACCCTGGTATTGTATACATCGGCTACCCTAATTTTTTTCTACTTTCTTTTCAAGACAAAATTGATTCCTCGATTTTTATCGGGCTGGGGATTGCTAGCCATAGGTATTGTGTTTATAGCAAGTTGGCTTAATATTTTTGGGGTATATACAGGAGAGTATCCGTATATGCACAACGGTATCCATATGATAACACTCACCATCTGGCTTACTGTGAAGGGATTCAAGGAAAATCCCCTACTACAGAACACCGTATAATTCATCAATCACATATTCATCAATCAAAAAACGAACGTTATGAACACGAACGATCAGGTGCTCCTTAGCTCCAAACCCAAATCCCATTTTGCTAAAAGCGCATTGCAAAAAACCGCTGTGCTATGGTTTACAGTTGCTGTGATTGGGCAATGGATTTTTGCCTCTTACGTAGCCTTATTTTATGGTGGTGCCGCCATTGACAACGATTTTATGAAATGGAACCGTGCCCTACCCCATGGTTACGTCGAGGGAGAGCCCATGGGAAACATCGCAGTAGGGATTCATGTATTTTTTGCTGTGGCCATTTTATTAGGTGGCCCCTTACAGTTTATCCCCTTAGTTAGAAATAGGTTTAAAACGTTTCATCGTTGGAATGGAAGGTTATACATCACTACTATGGCCCTAGTAAGTCTTAGTGGTATTTATATGGTTATTACCAAGGGTACCATTAGCGGCTTAGTTGGGGATATAAGCATTAGTATCAATGGAGCTTTAATTTTAGTTTTCGCCTATCTCACCCTTCATTACGCCTTAAAACGAAATTTTAGGGCCCATAATGAATGGGCCTTTAGACTGTTTCTAGTATCAAATGGTGTTTGGTTCTTTAGAATTGGACTTATGTTCTGGCTACTCGTACACGGTGGTCCGGTAGGTTTTGATCCCGAAACCTTTAGGGGTCCTTTTCTGGTATTTCTTGGATTTGGGCAATACACCCTTCCTTTGCTTATTTACGAACTTTATAGAAAAACGAACAAAGATGGCTCCCTATTGCAAAAAATGGCCTTGAGCCTAGTATTGGTCATATCGACCTTGATTACCGGAACGGGCGTGTTTGCTGCAACTATGGGTCTGTGGCTGCCAAGAATTATAAGTTAAGCCCTCTATTTCAATTCCAATTTATCAGCAAAATATTCACAGAAGTCCTTCATGGTGGCGGTCATTTTTTCATCCTGCGTGGCCTTCATGAACGTATCGGACAAGGTGACCAAGGTTTGGTGAAAGAACAATTTCATTTCATCTACCGGCATATCTTTGGTCCAAAGATCAATTTTAAGGGATTCTTTGTTTTTACTGTCCCAAACGGAAAGTAACATGGCTTTGGCCTCTTCATTCTCGATACCCCCATCTTCTGCCGACCAGCAGAGTTCCTCGGGAACCCTATTTTCATCCAACCCCACTCTTAGTCTAATCTCTGAAGTATGCTTTACCGCCATTACTTTTTTGGTTTATAGTTTGATTTTTTAAAAATGTCATCTGCAGGAATATCCAAAAGCTCCACAAGGGATACCTTAGGGTTTTTATCCATAAAGGCCCTCACTACCTGCCATCCCATATAACGACCCAATCTTCCTGGAGATTCACTATCCAGTTCCAACTGGAACTTTGAAAAGGGTGCTGGATCTAAAAACCGACGATCCAATTCGGAGCTCGTACTGTACAATAATTCGTTTTCTACATAATAGCGCCAAATCTGTTCTTCATTTCTCACGGCCCATTCCAGCTCCTCCTGGGTATAGTTGATTTTTTGGGCATCAGAGGTTTGGGGAATGAGTTTGTCCTTCAAATAAAGTTCCTTCCCATGATATACCATTCTGGACAGAAACGTCCTATTTCGTGGATAGCGATTAAGGGTCTTTGCGAATGCACTGGCCACATCAGAAACCAAATAGTGCTTATCCAAACCTTTGGCGATATACCTTGAAACACCTCTATAAAAATGATGGTCCTCCCCTAAGTAATTGTCCAACCCCAATAATAATAGGGAATCGGTCAGGACAACACGGTTATCATATTGTACTTCAGAAGTCAAGGTAACTACCTTGGGGACAACGTAGCCAGGAAAATAGTAGGTAATATGTTGAAAAAGCGAAGTCAACTCCAACTCTTGTTCACTAAAGTCCGGAAACGTCTTATTAACCTCAGAAAGTAGCTCTTGTTGAATGGTATCCTTCAATTTTGCAATCCAAATACTATCGGAAAATTGTTTAGGAAATAGGTAAGGGTATTTGGATTTAAGTTTCGGAATATCGGTAGGGGACGCATCGGCGAACTCACGATCAAAGCGCTCGGTTTTTAGTTCCAATGGGATTTTGGCAATTTCTTTCTCCAATTTATCTTCCCTATTACAGGAAATCAGCAGAATTAATGCAAGTATTGGAAAGTATTTTCGTACCCACTTCATTTTTAGTACCCCAGCGTTTAAATTTACAAGGTGCAAAGGTAAATTTTAGAATCATAATTTAAGCAACATGCAAACGGAAAAGGTAATTGAACATATTGTGAACTGGTTAAAGGAGTATGCCACAAATGCGAACTGTAAAGGTTTTGTAATCGGTGTTTCAGGTGGAATTGATTCTGCTGTCACCTCTACACTTTGCGCCAGGACAGGACTGGAATTGCTATGTGTGGAAATGCCCATTCACCAGGGAAAGCATCAAGTAACTAGGGCCGATCGGCATATTGATTGGTTAATGAAGCACTTTTCCAATGTGAATCGAGAGCCTGTTAACCTGACCCCAGTTTTTGATAGCTTGGTCACTGCGTTGCCAAAGGTGGAAAATGAGGAAGAACGATTTATGTCCTTGGCAAATACCAGAGCAAGATTACGGATGACCACGCTGTACTATTTTGCTGCCCTGAAAGGATATTTGGTTGCTGGAACAGGCAATAAAGTAGAAGATTTCGGTATTGGGTTTTACACCAAATATGGGGATGGGGGAGTAGATTTAAGTCCAATAGCCGACTTATTAAAGACAGAGGTATATGAGGTAGGAAGGGTTTTGGGGGTTAACCAAGATATTATGGAGGCGGCACCCACTGATGGGCTTTGGGGAGATCATAGAACGGATGAAGACCAAATCGGTGCAAGTTATCCAGAATTGGAATGGGCCATGAAAATGGATGATGGGGGAAAGACGGTAGAGGATTTTTCTGACAGGGAAAAAGAAGTATTTACCATCTATAAAAAATTCAATACCGCAAATAAACATAAGATGATTCCTATACCTATTTGTCTAATTCCCAATTCCCTAAAATCTGCATCTTAACGCTATTTATCGCAATTAAAACGAATAAAACCCCAAAAATTCTGTGGTTTTCATAAAAAAATGAGAGTTTTGTGAGGCTAAATTGTTAACTTGCCTGTCACTACTTGTAGGCATTTAATTACTAAAAATATCTGAAACCAATTTAACTAAAGTAAAACTACCCACATGATCACTGTTTTAATAGCTGATAGTCATCCTATTGTCCGTTTGGGAATAAAACAAGTCTTGGCCTCAGCCTCTGGTTTTGAAGTCATTGGTGATGTTTCTTCCACCTCAGAACTCTTCGCAACCTTGGAAAAAGTCACTCCAGACGTTGTAATGTTGGAAATGGACATTCCTGAAATCAATGGAATAGCTACCCTACGAAAAATCAAACAAGAATTCCCCAGTACCAAAGTATTAATGTATAGCGGACAATCTGAAGATGTCTATGCTCTTAGTACCATCAGGGCAGGAGCTTTTGGTTACCTATCCAAGACTGCGGACGTCGATTATATTATTTCTGCCATTAAAAAAGTAGCAGAAGGTAATATGTTTATTACCAATGAATTGGCGCAGCGCTTAGCCTTTGATGAAGGTACGCAAAAACCAAGGAGGTTCTTTAGAAAACTTTCTACCAGAGAGGTTGAGGTATTAAAACTTTTAGCCAGTGGAAAGCGTAACAAAGAAGTAGCGGAAGGCCTTAACCTCAACGAAAAAACAGTTAGTACGTACAAAGCACGTTTAATGCGAAAATTAAACGTGGACAACCTTGTGGATTTATTGCAACAGGCCAAGGCTTTGGAGCTATATTAAAATTCCATAAACGATTGGATTAAAAAACCCCAGCCAAGCTGGGGTTTTTGTTTTTAAGAAAGTACCCTATTTAGTTTTTCGTTCAGTAGTTTGTTCAACTGGAGATAATTTATGATTTCCTCCAACACCTCAGGATTGTGATCTTTGGAATCCTCCGTACCTTTTTGCAAAAGTGCAATTCGGTTTTTTATTAAATTACATCTTAATGTCAAAATAGTCTCACTTACCAATTGTGCAATACCATATTCTTTTGGTTTGGGATAAATATCCTTACTTTCCCAATTGTGGAGGACGTATTTTTCCTCTTCCATTAAAATGGATGAAACTTCATTCCCTATCTCTTGATCAAGTCCGGCAATAAAGGCGGTGATGGAGAAATCGCTTTCCTCGTTCAATTTTTGAACAAGTCCATAATACACATCCCTAAAGCGTTCATTGGAAAGTTCAATTTCATCTTCCTGCAAATCTAAATACACCTTTTCATACACTTTTGCTTCAATGGTTTCAGGGGCAAGAATTAGATCTCCCTCTTCATTTTCCTTTAGCACCAAATCTTCAAACTCTTGCTTTTCATTACCATAAAGAAGTAAAATCTCAATTATTTTTCGTTCCAATTCGTTTTGAACGTCCACTTTTTCAGTGGAACGTTCGTTCTTGACCACGTCAAAGGACTTCTGTTCTTGCTTGACCTTTTTTACGGCATCTGAAACTCCTTTTTTATTGATTTGTGCCAAGGTATTGTAAAGTACCTCTTCTGAAACCTGCATTATTTTTGCACACTCTTGAATATAGATTTCCTGCTTTATCCGGTCAGGAATCTTTGCGATGGAATTGACAATATCCCGTACCGTATCCGCCCTTTTTATAGGGTCATTGGCGGCTTCTTTTGCCAATAACGAAGTTTTAAACTGAATAAAGTCTTTGGCATTTTCCTCTAAATACAGAACAATATCTTCGTAAGCATTGTTCTTGGCAAAACTATCCGGGTCTTCCCCTTCAGGAAAGGAACAGACTTTAACATTCATGCCCTGTTCCAGAATCAAATCTATTCCACGTAGCGATGCCCGTAGTCCAGCGGCGTCACCATCAAAAAGTACGGTTATGTTTTTGGTAAGTCGATTGATCAGTCGTATCTGTTCTGGTGTCAAGGCCGTACCGCTTGAGGCCACTACATTTGCTATACCCCGCTGATGTAATTGGATAACATCAGTATATCCTTCAACCAAAAAGCAGGTATCTTCCTTGGCAATGGCCTGTTTTGCAAAATAAATTCCATATAGGACCTTGCTCTTATGATAGATTTCGCTTTCTGGAGAATTGAGGTATTTGGCCGCCTTTTTGTCATTGGTAAGAATTCGTCCCCCAAAACCCAAAACCCGACCGCTCATGGAATGAATAGGGAACATGACCCGTCCTTTGAACCTATCGAACGTCTTTTTCGCAGCTCCAGACTGTTCCTTTACAATGGTCAGTCCCGTTTTTTCCAAAAACTCCAATTGATACCCATCATCCAAAGCAGTTTTGGTAAAGGCCTCCCATTCGTCCAAAGAATACCCCAATCCAAATTTTTTGATGGTATCCGCTGTAAATCCACGTTCTTTAAAATAACTTAGACCAATGGCCTTGCCAGGTTCAGACTCCCACATGGTCTTAACAAAGTATTTTTGGGCATACTCAGAGACCAAGTACATACTTTCCCTTTCGTTGGCCTGTTCCTTTTGTTCGTCCGTCTGCTCGGTTTCCTCAATTTCAATATTGTACTTTTTAGCCAGATAGCGAATGGCTTCCGGATAACTAAAATGTTCGTGCTCCATCAGAAAAGCCACCACATTCCCGCCTTTGCCACTACTAAAATCCTTCCAAATCTGTTTTACAGGGGAAACCATAAAACTGGGAGTACGCTCATCTGTAAAAGGGCTCAGCCCCTTGAAGTTGGTACCGGACTTTTTCAATTGTACAAAATCACCAATGACCTCCTCAACACGAGCAGTCTCATATACTTGGTCTATGGTAAGTTTAGAAATCATGGATAAAAAGCTACGGGTAAATATACTATTCTAAAAGGTAAATCCGTGGTAACCAAAAAGCTTGTTTATAGCTGCTTTTTTATGACCATCCAGCGCTCCAAACGGTGCAAAAAGACCATTTTCCAGCACCTAAAAGATGTTAAACTTTATTGCGAAATTATCAATTTATCGTGATACAATTTTTATATCCCTCCAAAAAA
>JBCBZA010000216.1:0-5040 GCA_039815575.1 Bacteroidota bacterium
AACTATCTTATTGATAATTTCTTCAGATGTCACATTTTCTGCCTCAGCTTCATAAGTTATTCCGATTCTGTGTCGCAGTACGTCATGAACTACGGCTCTCACATCTTCAGGAATAACGTATCCTCTTCTTTTAATAAATGCATAGCATTTGGAAGCATTTGCCAAATTGATACTTCCCCTGGGTGAAGCTCCAAAGCTGATTAGGGGTTTTAATTGGTCGAGATTGTATTTTTCTGGATACCTGGTCGCAAAAATCAGGTCCAAGATATATTTTTCAATTTTTTCATCCATATAAACTTCACGGACGGTCTGTTGAGCACTTAAAATTTGTTTTAGACTTACTACCGGGTTTACAGGTTCACCAGCCTTACTACGAAGGTTTTGGCGAATAATGAGCTGCTCTTCGTTTAACTTAGGATAATCTATCACCGTTTTCAACATAAAACGGTCAACCTGCGCTTCAGGCAACGGATAGGTTCCTTCTTGTTCTACAGGGTTCTGGGTTGCCATAACCAAGAAAGGTTTATCCAATATGAAGGTTTCATCTCCAATGGTTACTTGCTTTTCTTGCATAGCCTCCAAAAGTGCCGATTGCACTTTGGCGGGAGCACGGTTGATCTCATCTGCTAAGACAAAGTTGGCAAAGATGGGTCCTTTTTTTATGGAGAAGTCGTTTTCCTTCATGTTGTAAATCAAGGTTCCCACAACATCTGCAGGAAGCAAATCGGGGGTAAACTGAATTCTACTGAAACTACCTTTTACTGCTTTGGCCAAGGTATTAATGGCAAGGGTCTTTGCTAAACCTGGTACACCTTCCAAAAGAATATGGCCTTGACCTAAAAGACCAATGAGCAGACGTTCTACCATGTGTTTTTGACCAACAATGGCCTTATTCATTTCTGAGGTGAGCAAATCAATAAAAGCACTTTCATGCGCTATTTTCTCATTCACAGCACTAATATCAATAGTAGTGTTTTCTTCCATACAAAACTTTATATCGCAAAAGGGTTAATGATAGTGTTTTTTCTAAGGATTGCAAAATGAAAATTAATTTAAAAAACGCCTGTTAATTAATGGTTAAAAAAAACGCTAAGACGCTAGTTTTGGGAAGTATTTAAGGCTTTATTTTTATACTTTCACTCTATATGCAAACTACAAAAAAATACGCCCCAGTAATAGCGGGGACGATGACTTGGGGAAGTTGGGGAAAACAGCTTTCAAAAACGGGAATGATTGATTTGATGGAATATTGTTTGGAGAATGGACTCCATACGTTTGACCATGCTGACATTTATGGAGACTATACTACAGAGTCTGACTTTGGTAATGCCTTTTCCGAAAGTGGTATAGAAAGGTCTTCAATTGAGTTGATTACTAAATGTGGTATTCAAATTACCTCTGGCAGGAAGAATCAACTTAAGCATTACGAATATTCCAAGGATTACATCATTTGGTCGGCTGAAGAGTCACTTAAAAAACTCAAAACAGATTATCTGGACCTATTTCTTTTACATCGCCCCAGCCCTTTGATGCATCCTTCTGAAATTGCAGAAGCTATTGGACACCTTTTAGAAAGTGGAAAGATTAAGGAATTTGGTGTTTCTAACTTTACACCTTCGCAAATTAACATGTTGGAAAAAGAGATTGAGGTAACTGCCAACCAGGTTGAGTTCTCCTTAACCCATCTAGACCCCATGTATGATGGTACTTTTGATGATTGCATAGGGAAAAATCGTTTGGCCATGTCTTGGAGTCCGTTGGGAAAAGTCTTTCGGGAAACAACAGAACAAACGGATAGCATCAAGAAAACACTCTCTGAACTGGCTAAGAAATATGATGTAGAAGAAAGTCAATTGCTTCTGGCCTGGATGTTGAAGCATCCTTCGAATCCTTCCCCAGTGATTGGTACAACCACTAAAGAAAGATTAACCGCATCTTCCGAGGCGGCCAAAATTGAACTGGAATTGCAAGACTGGTTCGCACTTTTGGCAGCAAGCCAAGGACATGAAGTACCCTAGACTATGGAAGAAAAAACTGTTCTGATTACGGGCGCAACTAGTGGGATTGGTAAAGCTACGGCCCATACCTTGGCTTCTTATGGATATACTCTCATTCTTTGTGGTAGAAGAAAAGAACGTTTGGAAGCTTTGAAAACTGATTTAGGAGCCCAAACCAAAGTATATACGCTTAAATTTGATGTAAGGGACAAAGAAGCAGTTTTTAATTCTATTGCGTCTTTGCCCGAGTCTTTTTCAAAAATTGATATCCTAATTAATAATGCGGGCAACGCTCATGGACTTGACCCTATCGACCAAGGAAGTATGGAAGACTGGGATGCTATGATGGATATTAATGTGAAGGGATTGCTTTATGTGTCCAAAGCTATTATTCCTCAAATGGTTGAACGAAAATCCGGTCATATTATTAATATTGGTTCTACTGCAGGTAAAGAGGTCTATCCAAATGGAAATGTGTACTGCGCTAGTAAGCATGCTGTAGACGCCATTAATCAGGGTATGCGTATTGACTTGAATGCGCACGGCATTCGCGTAGGAGCCATTAATCCTGGATTGGTAGAAACGGAATTCAGTCAAGTACGTTTTAAAGGAGACGATAATCGAGCTGAAAAGGTATACCAAGGGTACCAGCCTTTACTTCCTGAAGATATTGCCGAACTTATTCATTTTACTATAACTCGACCCAGTCATGTAAATATTGCCGATTTGGTGGTTATGCCGACCGCGCAGGCCAGTAGCACCCTAGTGAAGAAAAGTCTATGATCAATAAACGCCTGTTGGTCAAAAATCTCTTGGCTCATAATGATGAGAATAGTTTTTACGACAAGAAGAGATTCATTTCAATAGGTGAAAAAGAAGGAAAAGCAAAGTTTCTAAAACACGTTTGCGCCCTTGCCAATAGCAATCCCAAAAACCACTCATTCATTGTAATTGGGGTAGAGGATGAGGATAACAAAATTATCGGCGTTGATTTTTTTGACGATAGCCGAATTCAAAATTTGGTGAATGCATACTTGGATAATCCCCCTTTGATATCCTATGAGAACATTCCATTTCCACATCTTCCTGATGGTAAGGTTGTTGGCTTGGTTACTATCAAATCCAATGGAAAGGTGTGTGCCCTCAGAAAAAACATATGGAAATATTATGGCGGGGCCGTTTTTTTTCGCGAAGGTAGCATCAGTCTTCCCAAAGCTTTTGATATTGAATTGAAAGATATCAATTCGAAAGCTGTAGCCACTATAGAGCAACATGCCAGAAACAATATTGAATTGACCTTGGACGCCGTAATCAATTTTATGAATACGAAACATGGCGATTTACGAAGTCATTACAAGGTTTTTAAAGAGCAGTTCGTGGTATGTTGGGCTGGAAACGTCAAAAAAGTAAGGGACAAAACCTATTTTTCAAGGGTTGATATAGAACTCATCAATGAACAAGTAAAACTGTTTTATTCCGCATTGGATGAAATCACCATAGAGTATAATGAGGATTCTTTCTCTACCTTGGAATATGTTCAATTAGGTTTGGGGGTTCAGCAAAAGTATTACCCACTGGAAAAAATGGATATTAAATTTTCTGAAAACGGGAAGTACACCATTAATAATGAATTGGTTTTTGAACCACCACAATACGACAAAAAAACCTTGCATCATGTATTGAATGCTAATAATTCGATTATGATGAAATTGGGCAGGCAGATTCCTTTGAATAAAGCTGAAAGTAACGACCTAAAGCATCTACCAGCCACCTATTTAATTTGTTACCTAAACGGTTTTGAAGAAGCACGGGAACAGATGGAAAAAGCACGGCCCTTACTTAAAAAAACAAATGAAAAAGTGTATCAATCGCTTAAAGAATCCTTGCGGGTTTTGCGAAAAGTAAAGTACAGTTAACCTTTTTTCAGCCAAATAATCTGATAGGCATCCAATTGTAAAAGACCACTTTTAAGTGAAACTGTGTTCTCCGAAATTAGGTCAGTAGGTTCACCCTTTGTGAAATATCCTAATTTCATAATCCAGGAACTGTCCACTACTTGAGGATTTTCATCAAAATTACAAAGCACCAATAATCCGTTTTTCAAACTTTCAGTACGTTCAAAGGCAAAAATATGATGGTTTCCTGTATGGTGAAGCACAAGATTGTTGCTATCCGCAAAGATTGGTGATGTTTTTCGAATTTGAACTAACCTTTTTAATGTTTGAAAGATTTTGGATTGAGGTATCTTCTTTTTAGATAGTTTTTTAATGGTTTCCCAATCTTGATGAGGTCGATTTACCCAACGACTGTCCGATTTTTTATCCTCTTTTTCAAGGAAGGAATAGTCGTTTAACGTGCCAATTTCATCGCCAGCATAAAACATAGGGATACCTCCAAATGCTAGTATGACTCCGTGTAAGAGAATTATTTTGGAGATGGATTGTTGTATACCTATAGCATCATTTTCTTCTAGCCCTTTTTCTAGACCTAATAAGGAAGCTGCGCTACCGGTAATTCTCCCGTCCTCCGTCTTTGGGTTATACATAAACAACAACCCTTTTGAGGGAGACCAATCCAAGCGCTGGCAATAGTAATCCAAAAGGAACTTCCTGTGTTGTCCTGGGTTCCAACCAATTTCCTCAATAAATAGGTTTTCATAGCCCAAACCTATATCGTCATGGCATCGGATATAATTAAGCCAAGTTGAATCGTTGGGTTTGGCGGGTACATTTTCCAGACTTTTATAGAGAAGGATTGTTTTTTTGGTAGCAATCGAGTTCCATAGCAAAGCCATAAGAGACGCATTGTAGGCAATCTCGCATTCATTGCCGTACTGAATGCCTTCTCCAAAATATTTGATGATTTCTTTGGGGGCAACAATAGCTTCGGCTAAAAAAATGGTACCCGGTGCGATTACTTGTAAACACATCCGAAAGAGACTTACCAACATATGGGCCTCAGGAAGATTTTGGGAAATAGTACCCATCTTTTTCCATAAAAAGGCAAGGGCATCAAAGCGAACGATATCCACACCTAAGTTGAC
>JBCBZA010000015.1:0-39132 GCA_039815575.1 Bacteroidota bacterium
ACCAATCAAAACCTCTTCCTTATCACTTTCTTTAAAAGAGACCTGAATGTGCGGACTTACGATGACTTTATCAAAGGATTTCACCTCTATTGTTTTTAACTGAGCTTTTAGCTCTGGGGTGAGGGTCACCAGAGATAGAAAAGCCAGCAAAAAGGGTGTGCATTTTTTCATGACTATTTTGATTGATCAATAAACTTTTTTAAACCATAGCGCCTACAGCCCTATTTTGGCTTTCCGTTACGATTTGACCATCAAATAGATTGATCACTCGATGTGCGTAATGGGAATCCCTGTCGGAGTGTGTTACCATTACGATGGTAGTGCCTTCTTGATTCAATTCGGTAAGCAGGTTCATTACCTCAATACCGTTTTTGGAGTCGAGGTTCCCTGTTGGCTCATCCGCAAGGATTAACTTGGGATTGGTCACAACTGCCCTAGAGATGGCAACCCTTTGCTGTTGACCTCCCGAAAGCTGTTGGGGGAAGTGCTTTTCCCTGTGCGCAATCTTCATGCGCTCCAAAACGGTCTTCACTTTTTCCCTTCGTTCTGCTTTCCCCATTTTTAAGTAAATCAGCGGTAGCTCCACGTTTTCATAAACGGTCAATTCGTCAATGAGGTTAAAGCTTTGGAAAACAAAACCCAAGTTTCCTTTTCGCAGCTGTGTTCTTTGACTTTCCCGTAACCCAGCGACTTCATGACCGGCAAAGTTGTAGCTTCCCTCAGACGGATTGTCCAGCATGCCAATGATGTTCAATAAGGTGGATTTGCCACAGCCAGAAGGCCCCATGACCGCGACAAATTCCCCCTCTTCAACACTTAGATTCACCCCATTTAGGGCTAAGGTCTCTACTTCTTCTGTTCTAAAACTCTTTTTTAAATTCTGAATCGTTATCATCTTTTGTAATTAAATTTTTTGTTAATCAGTTAAAAAGGATCTACTTCGCAATCCGCCGTTGACGGTATTAAAAAATCGTTATCCAAATCGTCGTCCATTTCGATATAGGGAATGGAATTTAAATCGAAATAAGGCACATGGGCAGAAAACCCCTGCGGAAGATATTTCCCCGTATCAAAGCCAAGACTATGGTCTTCTTCCTCAATGAAATGAATGGATGTTAGGTCCGTTGCCACTTTGTGGGCGTCAAAGCCGATAGGAAGATATTTTACTGCATCAAAGCCAAGGCTAAGGTCCTCTTCATCAACAAAAGCGACACTAGCCAAGTCAAAATAGAAGGTATGGGGGTCAAAATTTTCTGGTAAGTAGTCATAAGGGTTAAACCCCAATTCAATGTTCTCCTCCTCAATGTATTCGATTTTATTGAGGTCTAAATCATAGGCTTCATCCACTTTGCTGCTTGAAGGATTTAAAAAGAAGTCCAACTTTGCTATGGTAGGATCTACAGCGGTAATAAGGTTGTCAAACCTATCTATGTTCTGTATGATTTCCTTTTTGGGGGTTACTTCCCAAGTGCCTTGTGGTACTGCTGCTATGGCGGTACTTGATAAGAGCACACATCCATAAATCATGATTGATCTGTTCATTTTTTGATGTTTTATTATTTATTTTAATACGATTCGTTCTGCTTCTCCGAAGCTGTCATAATTGCTTGTAATTACTTGTTCACCGGGCTCAAGTCCCTCGAGGACCTCAAAATATCGCGTATTCTGTTTTCCAACCCTAATATTGCGTTTGATGGCTTCATTTCCATTTGGGTCCACCACAAAAACCCATTGACCGCCCGTACTTTGAAAGAACCCACCCTTAGGCAACAGCAATGCGTCATTGGAGGCTCCTAACTGCAGTCTTATATTATAACTCTGCCCAGCGCGAATGGTTTCAGGTTTATCGCCAGTAAAAACAAGGTCCACATTAAATCGTCCATTTCTTACCTCTGGATATACTTTCCGTAAGCGCAGTTCATATTCTTTGCCATTCCGTTCTAAAGTTGCGGATAAGTCCCGCTTTACGCGGTCAATGTAGTGTTCATCAATAGCGGCTTCAATTTTAAAATCAGTAAGCACATTGACTTGTCCAATACGTTGGCCTTGAGCGATGTTCTGTCCGATTTCCGCATCCAAAAAGCCCAATTGTCCATCTGCGGGCGCCCTTACATTTAAATGGTCTAGTCGCTCATAGACCATTGAAAGGGTCTTTTTCATGCGCTGCAAATCCGTGTCCAAACCGGCCAATGAAGTCTTTCTAAGTGCATTATCCTGTTCGGTCTGCAACTTTACGATTTCAAATTGTTTCTGGGCCAATTCGTAGTTTTCTTTAGAAGTAAGGTACACTTCCTTAGAAATGAGCTCATCGGCATAGAGGGCTTCATTTTGCTCGTAGTTTCTTTTCAAGCGCTGCAAATCGGTACTTGTTGTGGCCAATGAACGGCGACCTTCAACCTGCCGCGCGTCGAATGTAAGTCGTGTGGAACGCAGGTCATTCTGCTTGAGCGCCAAATTGCTCTCACTTGCTAAAATCTGCTCGTAGAGGTTCATATTCTCAAGAGTCAAGATGATGTCTCCCTTTTTGACCATGGCGCCCTCTTCAATCAATTTTTCAGAAACCCTTCCCCCTTCATAGGCATCCATATAAATAGTAGCGATAGGTGCCACGTTCCCATTAATGGTAATATAGTCGTCAAACTTTCCATTGGCTACCTCAGAAATGGAGAGGCGCTCTTTTTCTGTTCTAAACGTGGATTTAGAGCTGCCAAATGCCAACTTCCATCCTACAAATAGCAGTAATGCCCCCAATGCAATATATCCGTAATGCTTTGGGCGAAGTCCTTTTTTCTTTTCCAGTTGTATATCCATCTCTAATTGATATTAAATATTGGTAGGCCTCGATAAAAATCAAGGGTACTGTTATTGACTCGTAATCGTAATTGTGCTTGTAAATTTTGGTTTTGTGCCGTTGCAAAAAGTGTTTTGGCCTGCCCAAGCTCAATGGCGTTGATCATTCCCTTTTCGTAGCGTTTTTGGGCAATGGAGAATGCCAAGCGCTGGGATTCCATTCCCCTTTCCGTTTGGGCGGTTTCCGATACAAGTGCGTCATGCTCCTGAACCAATTGTTGTATGATTTGAAAGAGCTCTTGTTCTGTGACTTTTGCTGTATTTTTGGCGCGTTCCAGTGCTATTTTTTGCTGCTTTACCTGTGAACGTGTGGCCCATCCACTAAAAATGGGCACATTGAGTCTTGCCCCAATGAACCTAAAGGTGTTGTCTCGGAATTGATCTCTGAAAGGGATTGTATTTCCGAGGGTGTCCACAATAGTTTCAAAATATCCAGTTCCTATTCCTCCATTCAATGAAAGGGACGGGTAAAGCCTCCCTCGAGTGACGGCCAATTGTTTTTTAGCCGCCTTTACCCTTAAAGTTTGGGCCTTTATGGAAGGCATAAAACCTTTGGCTGTTACAAAAATAGAGTCGGACACTACGGTCTCCAATCCCTCTTCTGGTCCTGAAGAAATTAATTCGGGTTGTACGGAAATATCACTTTCCCCTTCTACATTCATAGCTTGGAGCAAGGTGAGCTTCCCCGCTTTTAACCGATTTTCATTTTGGGTGAGGAGTAATTTATCAGCGTAAAGCAAGGACTCCGCTTCGTAAAGATCTGCTCCAGCCATAACGCCAAGTTCCACTTGTTTTTTGACCAAATCATAGTTGGTCTGTGAAATTTCAACCTGTTCTTCCGCAATGGTAATCAATCCCTGAATAAATTGAATATCATAGTAGGCAGACATGACCCTAAAGGCCAATAAATACTTTTGTTGAAGGCTTTCTTGTTGCGTTGCCTTGTACAAAAATTTGGATGCTTTGATACTGTTTATCTTTTGGAATCCTTGAAAAACATCAAAAGAAGATTGCAGGGAATAGTTGTTCGAAAAGAACTCCGTATTGACAAAACTGTTGTCTTCCGGGTTGATGGACCGTCCAAAGTTTATGGAGTAATCGGTGAACCCATTGATAACAGGAAGTAAATTTCGAATCGATTGCCTAAAAGTTTCCTTATTGGAAGCAGTATTCAATTCAAAATCATTCAATTGCAGATTATGCTCAATGGCATAGGTAACGCATTCGTCCAAAGTCCAGACTTTCTGTGATAGGCCTTTCGAGAGGAGAAAGAAGGCGATACTAAAAAAAAGCAGTTTACTGTTCATTTTTTGATTGCTATGCCAAAGTAGTTGCTATTCCTGTGCCATTATTTTAATTAATTGAAAATCAGATTATTGAAAATACTTGCTAGGATATAGGATTTTTGTATTGTAAAATATTTATACAAGATGTGTCAAAAAAATTGACATATTAATTTTACCTTAGTCCATAATCATCTTCAATATATGAGCTTTACTGGGATACAATATTTGGTATGGATTTTGATCGCCCAAAACAGTACCCATAATATAAATAGTAGCAATGCTTGACGCAAAGATTTTAGTAGTAGATGACAACAAAAGTGTTCTAAGTGCCCTGGAAATTCTTTTGCAGTTTGACTATAAGAGTGTTCAAACACTTTTTAACCCCAATCAAATATCTTCTTTCCCCAAGTTGGAAGAAATAGACATTATTTTATTGGACATGAACTTTTCTGCCGGGGTAAACACCGGAAACGAAGGGTTGTTTTGGCTCAAGGAAATTAAAAAGAAGTCTCCCAATACTTCCGTTATAATGATGACAGCCTATGGAGCGGTAGACTTGGCAGTGAGAGCCCTCAAAGAAGGCGCATCGGACTTCGTTCTTAAACCATGGAATAATGAACGTCTGATGGCTACGGTAAAATCCGCCTATGAACTTCGAAAATCGAGAAAAGAGATTTATCAACTCAAAAAGAAGGAAAGTCACCTAAAGCGGGTTATCAATGAAGATAAAAACAATATTATTGGCAATTCCAAAGCATTGACCTCGGTTTTAAATTTGGTAAAGAAGGTAGCCAAGACAGATGTCAACGTTTTAATAACAGGTGAGAATGGCACAGGGAAAGAGTTGATAGCTAGGGAGCTGCATCGCCTTTCTTCTCGAAAGGACGAAGTGTTTATCAATGTGGACATGGGCTCTATTGCCGAAAACCTTTTTGAAAGTGAGCTGTTTGGGCATACCAAGGGCTCCTTTACAGATGCCAAGGAAGATCGAGCTGGTAAGTTTGAGGCGGCACATCAGGGCACCTTGTTTTTAGATGAAATAGGAAACCTTTCGTTACAGACCCAAGCAAAATTATTGTCAGCAATTCAAAATAAATCGATTGTTCGGGTAGGATCCAACAAGCCTATTGCAGTCGATATTCGACTCGTTTGTGCTACTAATTGTAATTTACAACAGATGGTCGCCGATGGGCTGTTTCGTGAAGATTTGCTGTATCGCATCAACACCATCCATATAGAGGTTCCCCCTTTGAGGGAACGAAAGGGTGATGTTGTGGTCTTATCTGATTTTTTCTTGAAAAGATTCGCGAGTAAATATGATAAGCCTGGATTGCGAATCAATAATATTGCTCAAGAAAAATTAGAGGTATATCCATGGCCGGGCAATATTAGGGAATTGCAACATACTATGGAACGAGCGGTAATCCTATCTGAAGGTAACGTCTTAAAACCAAACGATTTTCTATTACACCCCAAGACATCCCAATCTTTTGATGAAGGACCCAAGACCTTGGATGAAATGGAACTTCGGATGATTACCAAGGCGCTTGAAGCGCATGATGGTAATTATAGTGCCGCCGCCGAGCAGTTAGGGGTTTCTCGCCAAACTTTATACAATAAAATGAAACGATTGAAAGTAGATGGCCAGTAGAAATTTTTACATACAACTTATTCTTAGGGTTATTTTTTTGACCTTGACCAGTCTCGGAGTGGGATTTTCATTTGTTTATGCGTCCTATATCGCCTTGGTTTTCTTGGTGTTGTTATTGGTAGCCCAAGTATTTTCCTTGATTAAATTCATCAATAGCACAAATCGAAAAATTGCTTACTTCTTCGATGCCATAAAAAATGAAGACTTTACCCTGCGCTTTCCGGAACGGGTCAACATAAAATCCTTTAAGGAGCTTAACCAAAGCCTTAATCGAGTCAATGGGTTGATTCAAGAAGTACATTTACAATTGCAGATTCGTGAAAATTATTATCAAGAGATTTTAAAACAGGCCAATATTGGCATCATGTCCTTTAATAATAAAGGCCATATTTTATTTGCCAATCCCACCCTTGAGAGACTCCTGAATTATAGCCCTTTGAACCATATCAAACAACTCAACCAAATAGACAAAGGGCTATATGCCATTTTTAAACCCTTTGAGCCCTTTGAACGAAAATTGTTCCAATTGACCAATGAACGGGAGCAAAAACAGTTGGCATTAAAATGCACTCCCATGACCTTGGACAAAAACCCACTCCTTCTAGTGGTAGCACAAGACATACATCATGAATTAGACGAAAAGGAAACCGATTCATGGGTAAAGTTGATACGTGTTTTAACCCATGAAATCATGAACACCATTACGCCCATCACCTCTATTTCAGATTCCATTTTAAAGCACTTTAAGTCCGTGGAATCGGAATCTTCGCAGACGGTGGAAATAGAAAAGATGACCAGTTCCATTAGAGGATTGAAAGTGATTCGTGACCAAGGGACGGACTTAATGGAATTTGTGCAGTCCTACCGTAGCTTTTTAAATGTTCCCAAGCCGGACAAAACCCTAATTCCTGCACATAAATTATTCGAAAAAGCACGTGTGCTCACCTCTAAGGAAGCCAACCCAACCACCAAAATAAGCTGGTCAATCCAACCCAATGACCTTGACCTGTTTGTTGACGAAAAGCAAATTACCCAGGTCCTGATCAATTTGGTCAAGAATGCTGCACATAGTTTGGAAGGAAAGGAAAATGGGGTTATTGAAGTATTGACTTCGGTAGATGGAAATGATAGAAAATTTATCGAAGTCAAGGACAATGGCCCTGGAATTCCTGAAGATTTAGTTGATGAGATCTTCGTTCCGTTCTTTACTACTAAGGACAAAGGAACTGGAATAGGTTTGAGTTTGTCCAAACAAATTATGCAAAGACATGGCGGAAGTTTAAAATTACATTCTGTTCCCAATACCGAAACAATCTTTACCCTTCTTTTTGAATGATTGCAGTACCTAAAAAAGAAGTACATGCCTTTTGCGAGAACTATGTTAATTCAAGGTTGGAGCGTATTCATTCGGAAATCAAGAAACTCAACGAGGGATTGCAGTCCGAAACAAAAAGTACTGCTGGCGATAAGCACGAAACGGGAAGGGCGATGCTACAGTTGGAGCGCGAGAAATTGGGAAAACAACTTTTAGAGGTAGAAAACATGAAACTTGTGATGGGGCGTATCTCTCCAAATCAAGAAAGTGAAAAAATAGCTTTGGGAAGTTTGGTAAGGACGGATAAGGCAAGGTACTTCATTTCAATTTCGGCAGGTAAGTTCAGGCTTCAAAACACTGATGTGTATTGCATATCCACGTCTAGTCCAATAGGCAAGATACTGCTTGGAAAAGAAGAGGGCGATGTCATCCTATTCAATGGAAGTGAACAAATGATTTTAGGGGCTCGGTAGCAAACTTCATTTAACCTTTTCTTAAATTTTTACTTAGGATTCTGTGCTATCTTTAGAAGAGTAACCAATAAAAACAAATATCATGACAACACAAGAAGTTGCTGACCAGTTGGTAAAACTCTGCCGTGAAGAAAAGTATCAGGAAGCCTATAATTTATATGCTGATGATGCGGTCAGTATTGAAATGGATGGGATGCCCGGGGAGAAAATAACTACAGGCAAAGAAAACATTTGGAATGGATATTTACAATGGGCGGAAGGCATTGAAGAAATTCATGGAGGGTCTGTTGGCGATCCTTTGGTAGCGGCAAATCATTTTGTGGTGCCCATGTCTATGGATGCTACCTTTAAACAGGGAGGACGATGGGCCTTTGACGAACTTTGTGTTTATCAGGTAGAAAATGGAAAAATCAAACAGGCCCAGTATTTTTATCAGGTACCGGAAATGGGGTAATTCAAGTATATCATAGAAGCAAAGGAATTTACGTTAGCGATCCAACCACTTTCTAAATTCTTTTGTCTTAGTTGAACTGGTGAGCACCTTTTCTTTATTTCCTTTCAATTGAAGTTCCAAGCGGTTTTTGGAATAGTCCCGAATATTCAAAATATGGTCTTGATTGATAATTTGACTTCGATTGATTTTAAAAAATTTTTCAGGATCAAGAACGTCTTCCAGGGTGCCAATATTTGAAGAAATGGAATGTAATTTGCCCGTATGGTCAATTAATTTACACAAATCTCCAAATGCCTGAACAATGCTGACCTCCTGCACTTCCAGCAACTTAATCCCTTCGGGTTTCTTAATTGCAAACCTACGCTTATAGACTTTGCTGCCGCGATTCAATGCCTTTTTTAGTTGATCTATTAAATTATCTTGATAGATTTTGGATTGAAAGAGGCTTTTGTATTTTTTTAGGGCTTCTTTAAACTCGTTTTCTGAAAAAGGTTTTAAAAGATAGGCGATACCGTTGGTTTGAAATGCTTCAAGTAAATGGCTATCATAAGCTGTGCAAAAAATGATTGGGGCGTTCACCTCTACCTTTTGAAATATGTCAAAGGATGTGCCGTCCAATAATTTGATGTCCGAAAGAATAAGGTCAAATAACACCCCAGATGAAAAAAGTCCAATGGCCTCACTCACCGTCCGTCTAACCGTTAGCGTATACGGCCCCTCTATTGTTTTTTCCAATAAGGATTCCAATTTTTTAATTGCTGGAGACTCGTCTTCCAAAACTAAAATGTTCAACATAGCTTTAATCCACTATTTTCAACAGGGGTAATATAATGGTAAAATTCTCTTTTTCATTTAAAATGGTTAGCGTACTGTCACTTAAAAGCGTATACTGACTTTCCAGATTTTTGAGTCCCGTACCAAATCTCTCATTTTGCGGCCTGGTTTTCGTTTTATTATTTGTAATGACAATTTCATGACGGTTTACTGTTATTACAGTGGTAACGGCCATTGCCGTTGGTTGGTTATGTTTGATTACGTTCTCCAATACCGTTAAAAGTGAACCATTGGGAAGGAATTTATTTTTAGGCATTTCCTTGATTTGAATACTAAAATGATAGTCCTTTTCAAAACGGGTTTCAATAAGGTAGAAGTAATTCTTGGCCATCTCTATTTCACTTTCTACGGTCATCAGGTCTTCCTCCTTATTTTGGATTAAATACCGATACAAAGAAGCCAAATGCGAGACATATTTTTTGACTTTTTGCTTGGGCGAATGTTCTATGAGCGCATCAATGGTATTAAGATTATTATACAGGAAATGGGGGTCGTATTGAGCTCTTAGGACTTTGAGTTGCATTTCCCGCTGTGTACGCTCTAAAGCCAAAAGGTTGATCTGGTTTTCATAATACCTTTTTCCAAGAAGAAAGCCTAAGGGCAACGCCAGGTCAGGAGCGGAATTGTAAAAACATCTAACAATAACCTCCGAGGTGGAGAGGTTCCAACGCCAAGGTGGGCTTGCCGTGTAATAATCCCTAAGAAGATCCAAATATCCAATTACAAGTAAGGCCAAACACGCCAAAACCAGAAATACAAAATGGTTTTTTTTCTCTACCAGTACCATCTGAATAAGCCACATGAAGATATAAATCAAGACACTTACTTTGATGACTACTCCAATTAAACCGGTGACAATTTCAAAAGTGGTGTACCCTTCAACAATATACCTATAGGTCAACCAAAGTATTGAGGCTGTAAAATAGGCAATCAACAACCTAAAATCCGATTTTTTTAACCTAAAGTCCTGCATGGCCACAGTTGTCAAAACACTTAAAGTTACTATAGAACAACTAAGGGGTCATCAAATACTGCAATATTCCGAGCGGTAGTTGTGATTGATTGGCATTGGTAAAAATGACAACCCCCCATTTTGTTTTAGGCACAATGGCAAAGAGACTGGTATAGCCGGGATTATTGCCACCATGCCCGAAAGCGGTGCCAATAGGAAATTCAGCTTTTGCAAAACCCAAGGCCCATGCCGAGACACCAAGCTGCCGCTGTTCATGATCTTCTGGTAAGACCACTTGAGTTTTAAAAAGTTCGGCATAACCCGATTGGGAAATCAGTTTTTTGTCCAATAGTGCAACCAGCCATTTTGAAAAATCAAGCGCCTCGGAGTGAATTGAAAATGCAGCTCCAAAAATAGCTGGGTCGTCATTTCCTGATTTCTGAATACCGCCTTCATAACCCTTGGCCTTGTTATTGAGATTGTCTTGGTCTTGCACAAATTTTGTCACTTCCAGTTGCAGGGGCTCCGCTATCCTGTTTTGATAGATTTCCTCTAGGCCCTGATCATCAGTATTGCTCAGGTGCATCAAGACCTTGGCCAGGTATTGATACCCCTCTCCAGAATAAAAAAAAGAAGTTCCAGGCTCAAATTGGATAAAAAGTTCTTTGGAATCATAATCGGTGCGCCAGTTTGGAAATCCCGTTGTATGGGACAATACCATTCTGGCCGTAATTTTTTTGTAGCGTTCATCATGTGCAATATCAGGATAGGAAAGATACTCATATAATGGAGTGTCCAAATTCAATATTCCTTGTTCAACAAAGTCCATTACAAGAAATGCAAAAAGTGGTTTTGATAAAGAAGCTGCCTCAAAAATAGTGCCTGTGGTTACTTTCTTTTCCTTTTCAATATCTGCATAGCCTGCGGCATTGTGATACACCACTTTTCCATCGTTGATGATTGCCATTGAAATGCCTGGAACCTCAAGCTTATCCATTAGGACCTGGGTGAAAAAGTCCAAGGAGTCCATTTCCACTTCTTTACCGGCCATATTCCTTATTTTGCCTTTTCCCTGGGTTATTTGTGAAACTAGGGTGTAATTTGGGAAGAATAGAAGCGCACAAAAAATGGTTTTGGCCAAAAGTCTTGTTACTGTAATCATGCTGTTCGTTTTTTAATTGTGAATGGTTAAATATCATCACAACCAAGGAACGCGAAAAACCAATAAAGTTAATAGGGGATGTTTTTGGGATAGAAACGGCTAATTTCAAGTTGAAGGGGCAGATACTAAATAAAGGTTATTCTGCTTTTTTTCTTCTTGCCTTTTTGTCAGAATTTAATTTCTTTGATTTCAACCGCTTTTCGATAGATGCTTTGGATGGCTTTGTAGGTTTTCTTTTTTTTGGAACCTGAAGGCCCTTTTTTAAGATTTCAAAAAAGCGTTTGGTTACCAAATTTTTATTTTGATGCTGGCTGCGAGCTTCATCGCATTGCATCATTAAGATTCCAGCCTTGGTTAGCCTATGCCTTAGTTTTAAGAGCAGCCGTTCTTTTTCGGCCGGGTTGAGGCCTGAAGAGTTACCTATATCAAAACCAAGCTCCACTTTCGATGAAACTTTGTTTACATGTTGACCTCCGGCCCCACTACTTCTAATAGCCCGGAATTGAAGTTCCTTAATGATTTTATCTTTATCCAATTCTGTGTCCGTTGGATAAAATTACAAGCATTTTAGATTTTGGTAAAAGAAATTCCTGCAATGTTAAAGTCGGAATTATTTTCTCGATTGCCACTTTCATTATCATAATTGCGATCTTCAGGTTCACCCTCCCCATAACCAAAGCCGGTGGCTTCGATTTCTAGCCGGAAAATGGGCTGTTCTGATGCAAGCGCTATTGGATATAGGCCATAAGAGCTATCCTCTAATTTGATTTCACTCCCCAATGCACTATTGTTTGCGCCAAGTACTCCTTCTGCAACTTGATTGCCATTTTGGTCAAAACCTGTCCATTGCCCTGTTTCACCATCGGAATGGCCTTCATTAGCCCCCATCATACCTACCGTCAGGGTGATTTCTGTGGCACCCTCTTCAAAAGAAATAACAATTTTTTCGCTGGTATTGACCTCCTCGCCTTGATACATTACATAGTAATCAATTTGGTCCCAACGCGCACCTGCCACACCAAAACCCTTATCCCTGAACTCAGTATCATATACCAAATTGCCAGAAGAACCATCAATTTTAAAAGCCTCTAGGGTTACTCCTTCTCCCCAGGACTGTTCCCCTTGTCCATTATTGGTAATGATATCTGGAGAGGCTTCAAGGGATATTTCCATAGCATCCGAACTGTTTTCTTCCTCAATATCCTCATCCTCCGTTAAGGGGTCTTCGGCATCTTCATCAGAAGTATCCTCTTCTTCTGTGTCTCCCATTTCGGTAGTAGTATCATTATCCGGATCTTGGTCAGCACCTTGTTCTTCATTTTCGAATAAGATTTCCTCAATAGGAGTTTCGGAACAAGAAAAGATTAGCATTGAGGTGAATAGAAATAACAGAAGGCGTAGCTTTTTCATTTTTCATAGCTTTTTGGGGTTCTAAGAAAGAAACGCCAATACATGGTTAAAGCGTATGGGCCTGCCCTTGTTTTCGATGAACAGCAAGGGTTAGGATTGTTGCAACCTCAGATTGACCAACTGCAAGGATACATTAAGGAAAACCTTGGTATTCGGTTTTAAGGTAAGGGGGTTGTTAAAAAAGATGGTCTGTCCAAACTCAGAAACGCCTTCAATGAGGTAGTAATCTCCCTTGAAATGGCTGTTGACCACATATACCTCTAGACCTGACTTATTTGAAATTTCGAATTCGTGCGGATAAATTAAAATAGAAGTATTTGTTTCGGCATATTCCTTAAGGGCTTTTAACGGAACTTGATTGACCACGCCAAACAAGGAAGCAACATACTTGTTTTTGGGATTTTTAAACAGGTGTTGTGTTGATTGATAGTCTTCGATTTCACCGTCCTTAAGTACTACTATTTCATCAGCAAAGGATAGTACGTCATTACTATCATGGGTGGCCGTCAAGACCGAGATGCCTTTTTCCTTTAAATAGGGAAATAAACGATATCGAAGTTCATTTTTTTTAAACTGATCGATGTTGCTGAAGGGCTCATCAAGCAAAAGTAGTTCAGGTTCTTGGGCGATGGCCCTCGCCAAGGCAACCCGTTGCTTTTGACCCCCACTCAGGTTTTTAACTTTTTCAAAGGCGTAGGCCTCTAGACCAATCAAATTCAACAATTCAGCAGTTCTACTTTTATGGGATTCTTGCTCAAAAACGGAAAGGTGCTCTCCAATATTTTCGGAAACGGTTGTAAAGGGCATTAAGTCGAAATCTTGGGAAACGTATTTAATAAAGGATTCTCCCGGAATCAAATTATAGTCGGGTCCAAGTAGTTGTTTGTTCTTCCAACTGATAGAGCCCCCATTCAAATAGAGCTCTCCAAAAATGGCTTTGAGCAACGTACTTTTTCCAGAACCACTTTCACCCATAATGGCCAAGTACTTTCCTTTAAGCAAGTCAAAGGAAATGTTTTTAAGTACCGGATGATTGCCATAAGAGAAGGTAATATTGGTAACTGCTAACATAATGCCCCAAAAAAAGAAATCCGCTTGTAGGCTAAACGGATTTCGTATCACAAATATTTTTAAAGTTAGTCTTTAAACTCCTTTAGCACAGCTTGATTGGGAAGTTGGTCATACCCCATATTGAAAAACGTAAATCCAAAAATATCAGCATATTGCTCTATGGTTTTGCTTACTGGGGTACCCGCACCATGTCCAGCATTGGTTTCAATTCGAATAAGGGTAGGATTGTTTCCTCTCTGTTTTTCCTGGAGCTCTGCTGCGAATTTAAAGCTATGGGCCGGTACCACGCGATCATCATGATCTCCGGTAGTGACCAGGGTGGCAGGGTATTCCACTTCCGCCTTTACATTGTGTACGGGAGAGTATCCCTTGAGGTATTCAAACATTTCCTTGCTTTCTTCCGAAGTACCATAATCATAGGCCCATCCCGCACCAGCTGTAAATGTATGGTAACGAAGCATATCCAAGACGCCTACCGCTGGCAGGGCCACTTGCATCAAATCGGGCCGTTGGGTCATAGTGGCACCGACCAAAAGGCCGCCATTGGAACCTCCACGAATGGCTAGGTATTCTTTGGAAGTATAGTTATTGTCAATTAAGTATTCGGCAGCAGCAATAAAATCATCAAAAACATTTTGTTTTTGCATTTTGGTACCCGCAATGTGCCACTTTTTGCCATATTCACCTCCTCCGCGAAGGTTGGGAACGGCATAGACTCCCCCCTGTTCCATCCAAACGGCATTGACGATACTAAAAGAAGGGGTGAGACTGATATTGAAGCCACCATAGCCATATAAAATGGTGGGATTCTTACCATTAAGTTCAATCCCTTTCTTATGGGTGATGATCATGGGAACTTTGGTGCCATCCTTAGATTCATAAAACACTTGGGTTGATTCATGATCTGAGGGATTGAAGTCAATTTGAGGCTTCCAATACTGATGGTATTCCCCAGTTTCAACATTGTATTTGTAAGACGATCCTGGGGTATTATAGTTAGTGAAAGAGAAATAAAACTCGTTATCCTCCTTTTTACCGCCAAATCCACCTGCACTGCCAACACCGGGCAGCTCCACTTCACGTACCATATTGCCCTCGTAATCATATTGCATTACCTTAGAAATAGCATCGACCATGTATTCTGCAAAGAAATAGCCACCTCCAGTTCCGGTAGTTAGTACATGTTCTGTTTCTGGAATAAAATCCTCCCAATTGTCAGGAGTGGGATTGGACGCATCAGTAACAATAATTTTTTTGTTGGGTGCATTTAAGTTGGTTACCATCCAGAGTGTTGAACCTTCATTCTCAATGACATAGGTGTCTGAATCCGTATTGTCCAAAATGGTGACCAAGGGGCTATTTTGCTCCGTTAAGTCCTTCATGTATAACTTGTTGCCGGAGGTGGAGGTGGAGGCACTAATAAATAAATAGCTGCCATCTTCCGAAACGGAGCCTCCAACATACCTGTGTTTTTCCGCTTCAGTACCCCCAAAAATGACCTGGTCTTCCTTCTGGGAAGTTCCAAGTTTGTGATAATACAATTTGTGCTGGTCGGTTTTTGCCGAAAGCTCGCTGCCTTTGGGCTTATCATAACTGGAATAGAAAAAACCATCATTGCCTTTCCAAGAAATACCACTGAACTTGATATCAACCAAGGTGTCTTCTACTTGTTGTTTGGTTTCTGCATTGATAACAATGCCTTTTCGCCAATCACTTCCACCTTCTGAAATTAAGTAGGCCGCTTTTGAGCCATCTTTGGTAAAGCGCAATCCCATAAGTGAAGTGGTTCCATCTTCTGAGAACGTATTAGGGTCCAAAAAAACTTCCTCTTCCGCATCGCCTTTTTTCCGATAGACCACATATTGGTTCTGAAGCCCATCGTTTTTATAGAAATAGGTATAATCCCCCTCCTTAAACGGGGAACCTAGCTTTTCGTAATTCCAAAGTTTCTCCAAACGGTTTTTTAAATCCTCTCGGAAAGGAATCTTATCGAGATATCCAAAGGTGACCTTATTTTGCTCTTTTACCCAAGCCTCAGTTTCTTTGCTCATATCATCTTCAAGCCAACGAAAAGGGTCTGGAATTTCAGTTCCAAAGTACGTACTTATGGTATCCACTTTAGCGGTGGTAGGATAGTTCACAGCAATCGGTTCTCTTTTGATAGTACAGGCAGCAAAAATAAGCACTATAACCAGGAAGGTGATTTTTTTCATTTCTTTTTAGGATTAGCTTGTTTCTAAAAATACAGCGAAAAAAGGCCAAGGGTTTTCTTAGACCGGAAGGTTTAACACAAATTAACGTCTCTTGAAACGCTACATGGCGAAAACCTCGTGATGCTGTACCTTTTCTTCAAACTCCAGAAGAAAACCATCATCTTCGGGATAGTATTTCGCTTTTTCGAAATCTTCACCAGCAAAATTTTTAATGACCTCTATATTCTTCCAAAAAGTTATTAAGGTAAAATGACCTTCATTATTTATTCCTTTTCTTAAAAAAGTAAGATTAATAAACCCTTCCGTTTTTTGGTAGTCGGGTATGGCCACTTCTTTTAGGAATTGGGTATAGGACTCAAATTTTTCTATTGATGTTTTGCCATGCCAGATTCGTGCTACCATTGTTTATACCAAATTGTTTGCAACCAAGTGTTCTGCAATCTGCACGGCATTGGTGGCAGCTCCCTTTCGGAGGTTATCTGAGACAATCCACATGTTTAGGGTATTGCGTTGTGTTTCGTCCCTGCGGAGTCGTCCCACGAAGACCTCATCTTTGTCATGGGCATAAATGGGCATGGGATAGGTATTGGTATCAGGGTTATCCTGTACCACAACACCATGGGTTCCGTTCAATAACCTTCTCACTTCCGAAAGCTCAAAATCATTATGGAATTCCACATTAACGGATTCGGAGTGACCGCCCGCCGTTGGAATGCGTACCGCAGTTGCAGAAACGGAAAAAGTTCTGTCGCCCAATATTTTTTGAGGCTCGCGAGCCAGTTTCATTTCTTCCTTCGTGTAGCCATTGTCCAAGAAGACATCACAATGGGGCAATGCGTTTCGGTTGATGGGATAGGGATACGCCATTTCACCTTCAACTCCAGCCATTTCGTTTTCCAATTGTTTTACAGCTTTGACCCCTGTACCGGAAACCGATTGGTAGGTAGAAACGACCACACGTTTCATTTGGTATTTTTTGTGTAAAGGATGCAAGGCCATGACCATTTGAATGGTAGAGCAATTGGGATTGGCAATAATTTTGTCATTAGCGGTCAGTTTTTCGGCATTGATTTCTGGCACGACCAATTTTTTTGTTGGGTCCATACGCCAAGCGGAGGAATTATCGATGACAGTGGTGCCTGCTTCTGCAAATTTTGGAGCCCATTCCAATGAAGTTCCCCCACCTGCCGAAAAAATCGCAATATCCGGTTTAGCACCAACAGCCGTTTGAAGACCAATAACCGTATACTCGTTTCCTTGATATATCAACTTTTTTCCGACGGAACGTTCGGAAGCAACCAATAATAGTTCTGAAATGGGAAAGTTCCGTTCAGATAGCACCTTTAACATGACTTCGCCAACCATCCCGGTGGCACCAACAACTGCTACTTTCATGCGATTATATTGAGGGAACAAATGTACGTTACCTGTAGTACTGGACAAGTCTTTTTAGAGCTTTCTCAAAAAATAACAAAATGTTTGTTTTGTAACAAAATAAAAACCATTTTATCGTTTCTGTCTTAAAAGGCCGAAGGTTCACGGCTTATTAAATTAAGTTTACTTGGAATGTCCTAAATAGACCTTTGGACCGGCTCAGGATTAGTTGAGCTACGCAATCATAGGGATTACGGCTTCACTAAAAAAAACGCCTGCGGAAATTTCCGCAGGCGGTTGAAGTTAATAGATGGTGTAGCGGCTTGCAGCTATGGGCAATTATTTTTTAAGGGCATCCCTAATCTCTGCGAGTAGCTCTTCTGTTGTTGGACCTGCAGGTTCTGCTGGGGCCTCCTCTTCTTTCTTTTTCAATTTATTCACTCCTTTGACCACTAAGAACATGACAAAGGCCACAATGATAAAGTCGATTACATTGGTCAAAAAAGTACCGTATTCCAAATACACCTCACCAACCATCTCTCCGGCATCATTAGCGACACCATCTTTAAGTTTCATACGCAAGCTTTTAAAGTCGGAATCAAAAATTAGACCAATTAGGGGAGAAACAATACCTCCTGTAAATGAGGTTACCACTTCTTTGAAAGCCGCACCCATCACGAAACCTACAGCGATATCAACTAGGTTTCCTTTCATTGCAAATTCCTTGAATTCTTTAAGCATTTCTATAGTTTATTATGGTTATTAGAACAGAAAGGTATGGAAAAAAATAAAATTCAATAAAAGACTATGGTACTATTTTTCGAGCAACACGCTGGGATACAGCAGTTAATATCTCATATGAAATTGTGTTTGCAGACCCCGCGAGCATTTCTGCCGAATGGTCGGGGCCAAAAACAATGACCTCATCCCCCTCTTTGCAATCAATATCGGTCACATCAACCATAATCATGTCCATGCACACGTTTCCAATGATGGGTGCTTTTTTTCCATTAATGGTAACAAAGGTTTTCCCTCCTCCATATTGCCTTCCGATACCATCGGCATGGCCTATGGGTAGTGTTGCCGTTATTCGATAGGCCGTTGACGTGTAGGCTCGGTTATAGCCCACAGTTTCACCCGGTTCAATTTTATGCCGCTGGGAAATCACCGTTTTTAATGTGGCAACCGGTTTAAGGGCTTTATCAAAATTAGGGTGGTTTCCATAGCCGTAGAGGCCTATTCCACTGCGAACCATATCGAACGCTGCCTCAGGGTAGTTTAAGATTCCAGACGTATTGAGCAGATGGCGAAGTGGAAGGTATCCTAATTTTTTCCTTAACCGAGTGCTTACTTTTTCGAAATTTTCTATTTGCTTTTGAGTGAATTCCCGCTCATTAATGTCTTCAGAGGCCGCCAAATGGGAAAGGATTCCTTTTATTCCAATTTGATCGTGCCCATTTATTTCCTCCATGATGAAATCCACATCATTTTCCCAAAAGCCGAGGCGGTTTAGCCCTGTATTGAATTTAATATGGACAGGGTAATTTTTTTTGTTTTGATCCTTAGCAGTTTCCAAAAAAAGTCTTAGGACCTTAGGAGAATATAAACTGGGTTCCAAATGATGGTCTATAAGTTCTTTAAAGTGTACAGGTAGCGGATGAAGGACCAAAATAGGTGCTGCTATACCTGCGTCCCTCAATAAAATGCCTTCCTTGACATAGGCCACGGCAAGGTAGTCGGCACCTAAGGATTCCAATTTTTTAGCAACGGCCACCATATCACTACCGTAGGCGAAGGCCTTTACAACTCCTAAAAATTTTGTCCCTGCTTTTAACCTTTCCTTGAGGTAATGAAAATTATGCTCGAGTGCGGATAGGTTAATTTCCAATGTTGTCTCTCCGGTGCTAGCCATTGGCCGCTTTCTTTTTTGAATTGACCTCTTGGGCATTTACCTCAATCTTGCTGATTTTCTCCTTGAGCATAGCTTTATAGAAAGCAGCTCGGCTTAGGGGCTCATACTCTTCATTTTCACCAAGAAGTACCAACGCATCATCATCTGATTTTCTGAAGCTATAGTTGGCCAAGTTTCCTGTTCTGGTGCAAACGGCATGTACTTTGGTCACATACTCTGCGGTAGCCATTAATGCTGGCATTGGACCAAAGGGGTTTCCCTTAAAATCCATATCAAGCCCAGCAACCACAACACGGACACCACGATTCGCCAAGTCGTTGCAAACGGAAATGATTTCCTCATCAAAGAACTGGGCCTCATCAATACCCACAACATCACAGTCATCTGCAAGTAAACGAATGTTGGCGGCCGCAGGTACAGGAGTGGAACGTATTTCATTGGCATCATGTGAGACCACCATTTCCTCATTGTATCTTGTATCCACCAAGGGCTTGAAAATTTCTACTTTTTGCTTGGCAAATTGAGCTCGTTTTAGGCGACGAATGAGCTCTTCGGTCTTTCCAGAAAACATAGAGCCGGTAATGATCTCTATCCATCCAAACTGTTCTTTTGGGTTGACCGTGTTTTCTAGAAACATGTTGTACTTTTAAACGAAAGTAAGGGGTTTGTTCGTTCTACTATAGCAGAAGCAATAAAATTAGTAAAAATACCTAGGTGCCTTAACTTTAAAATTTAACCTTTTGTTCTTAAAAGGGCACGAATTTTGGTGGTACATTTAATATTCTAATATTGGGGACATGAAGCGCAAATTAAGAGAGGAACTCGTAAAAATTTCTACGGACATCATCACCTCCCGGGAAGACAAAGAACTCACGGAACTCTATGAAGTGGCTAAGGAATTGTACGAAAAACTTGCAGTTCTAAAGTTCATAGATGAAAAACTAAAGGATGTGGAGGTCGATGTTTCAAAGAATGTTGTCGCTACTAGATTTGAGAAGATGGCGAATGCGGTAATAAGCGGTAATAGAACAGTTCCTGAAAATAACCCACATGAGGAAGATATTATTACCCCAGGAATGGAAACCATCAAGGACATGGTGTCGGAAATGCCAACTGAAGCCATAGAATATATTTTCTCTGATTTTATCCCTAAAGGAGAAGTCACGAAAGATGATAAGGAAGTCCTTGCTCCTGAACCTATGGTCGAAAATGTGGCGAACAAAGCGAAATCCCTCAATGATAGCCTCACCAAAAAATTGAATATTGGACTCAATGACCGGTTGGCCTTTGTGAAGCATTTGTTTGACAACAATATGGATGATTACAATAGGGTGATTTCTCAGTTGAACACCATAGATACCGAAGAACGTTCCATTGCTTTTATCAACAATATGGTAAAACCGGAATACAATAACTGGTCGGGTAAGGAAGAATATGAACTTCGGTTGATAGGACTAATAGAGCGCAAGTTCGCCTAAAACATCTTAATGTGTACTTTTGAGGAATAACCAAGAAAGTACTCCATGACAAAGAAGATTCTCTTTTGGGCATCAACTGTGATTTTGACGCTCATCATGTTTTTTTCAGTTTACAATTATTTCTTTAACCACCAAATGATAGCCGACTTTTACGTGGCTATGGGTTATCCCACCTATTTGATTTATCCTTTGGCTGTTGCCAAGATCCTAGGACTGGTGGCCATTTGGGGAAATTTTTCAAAATCACTGAGAGAGTGGGCCTATGCTGGTTTTTTCTTCAACACGGTATTGGCTTTTTTTGCACATATTATGATTAGCGATGGCCAGCACATTGGGGCAGTTATTGCTTTTGTTGCCGTCATGGTTTCCTATTTCATGGGAAAAATGGTCAGGCCGTAATTTTAGGCCATGGGAAAATTATTTTTGGTGCCTACGCCTATTGGGAATTTAGAAGATATGACCTTTAGGGCCATCACTGTGCTGAAAGAAGCACACTTGATCCTGGCTGAAGATACTCGGACCAGTGGAAAATTATTGAAGCATTTTGAGATTGATACCCCCATGCGGAGCCATCATATGCATAATGAACATGCACAGCTGGAAAGCTTGGTGGGTAAAATTGTCAACGGAAATACCATTGCATTAATTTCTGATGCCGGTACCCCAGCAATTTCCGATCCAGGATTTTTATTGACCCGTGCTTGTATAGAAAATGGGCTCGAGGTGGAATGCTTACCTGGTGCAACAGCTTTTGTCCCTGCACTCGTGAACAGCGGATTACCCAATGATCGTTTTGTATTTGAAGGATTCCTGCCTGCAAAGAAGGGAAGACAGACCAGATTACAACAATTGGCGGATGAAACCCGGACTATGGTATTTTATGAATCTCCCCATAAATTGGTGAAGACCTTGGGCCATTTTTCGAAATATTTTGGCATAGACAGACCGGTCTCCATATCGCGTGAATTGACTAAAATGTATGAGGAGACTATTCGGGGGACACTGGCAATGGCCATATCCCATTATGGGAAGCAAGTTCCAAAAGGGGAGTTCGTGATTGTAGTAGCAGGGAAGAAATAACGGAATACTATTCCTGCTGAGAAATAATTTTTCGGGAGGGAGTTACAGAACCCCAGTATACGATGAGAAAGAGGCCATGGTCGATTTAATAAGTAGTCATAAATTAAAGTTAAACATTTGTATATACAAATATTGTATAGGAAAATAATTTAGTTTTACAGTGATTTTAAAAATTATTCAAATGACTTATAAAGAAAAAGCGAAGGATATCTACAATCAATTGCAACAAGGGCAACTTTTAGATGCCTTTGATAAATACTATGCGGAAGATGTGATAATGACTGAACCCCGTGGAACCCGAAATGGCAAAGCTGAATGCAGGGCTTATGAGGAGCAATTTTTAAACAATATTGAAGTGTTTCACAATTTAGAAATAAATAAGGTTGGATCCGATGAAGCTGCAGGCACTTCATTTGTGGAATCCACCATGGACGTTACCTTTAAGGGTGGGCATAGGGCCAGAATGGAGCAAGTGGCCGTTCAACAATGGGAAGGAGACCAAATTGTACATGAGCGATTTTACTATGACAATGCACAGTAGGAAATAAGTTCTTCATAAAGTCTAGGACCCATCTTAAAATGATGGGTTTTAGAAGTTTTTTGCTCTAAGGAATGACTGTCCAGTCAATACCGAACAGAAGCCCGGAGCCTGCTAAAGGTTTCTGGTTTCATATTGAGATAGGAAGCCAAATACTTTTGGGGAATCACTTTCAATTCTTTTGGACAACGTTGCATAAAGGCCAAATACCGTTCTTCGGCAGAAAGGGTAAGCAATTCCACTTCGCGAGATAATCTTCCAAAAAGGATTTCCTTGAAAAACTCGTGGGCCCAAGCATGAAAACTAGGATTCCTATTGAAAAGGCCAAGGTAATGATTCCTTGAAATGGCCAGCATTCGTGAAGGTTTCAACGCTTCCAAAAAGGTATCCGCCGGCTTCTGATAGATAAAAGAGTCGAACACTCCTGAAGGGCTACCGGCATAAGAGAAACCCAAAACCACTTTTTCTCCCTTTTGGTTAAGGAGATAAATGGCCTGAACACCTCCTACAACAACATAGAAGTATTTTTCGATACTCCCAGCTTCGGTTATCAAATCATTCTGCTTGAACGTACATTCTTTCCAAAGGCTTAAAAATGATTTTTCTTCATCATCCAAAAAGGAGACGCCCTTGAATAAATTTTTAACAATAAGGGAGTCTTGAAAATCCATAGGATACTCTAAAGCAGGGTGTTGTTCTTTATCTGAATTTAATCAAGTTTTTCCATTTGCATCGTTTTCCCAGGCCCTTCAACATAAGTCATTATACAATGCGCATCTTCAAAGGTAAAGCTAAGCTTATAATAGTCCTGTGCATCTTGGAAAGTGTATTGGTTTTCATCAATTTTAAGAAGTGGATGTCCTTTTTTTGAGCTTGAGGGTCTCAAGGTCATCACCCCATTGTTTTCTTCAATCACCAGTATGGTAGGGGAATCGGGACCTTTATATTTGCCGATTAATTTAGCCTTAAGTTCCCTGGAATAGCCTTGGGAGGTATAAGATTTCATTACGGGCCAATTGTACTCATGGGCTACACTAGTTATAAATTCTTGTGCTAAAATTTCGCCTCCATCGGAATTGAGCAAAATGACAGCAACATTGCCCTGTTCCATAAGGCCATAGAGTAGTCCAGTATATCCCAGGTTCTGACCAGCGTGCCAAAACGCCACAGGTTTTTCCAAACCTTTGAGATTGACCCCAAGACCCTTGTGGTTGATTTGTGGGCTTAAAAATTCATCAATCAAATCCCTGTTTATAAAGGTGGTATTTTCTCCATGTATCATCTTTTGGATTCCAATGAGAAGTCTGGCTAAATCTTCTGCTGTAGTCCATGGGCCCGCAGCGGCTTTTTCTGGGTAAATATTATACTTTTTGTTTTTAAGTGATTTCCCATTGGCAAGATGGCCAGAAGCAATTGCACTCCCCAAATTGGTATCAGGGTTGTTGTCATATGTGGTATGGACCATTCCGAAAGGATCCAAAATATGCTCTTGTACATATTGGGAAAAGGGATTGCCACTGATATCCTCAATCAATACTTGGATAATGACGTATCCAGCACCAGAATAACGTTCCACTTGCCCAGGGACAGTTTTAATAGCCAAGGATTTTTTGGTTTTGGCAGGGTACTCATTTTTTAAAATCTGTACTGCGCTTGGAATGTTATCCTTCGGACTGTATCCTAAAAAACCATAATCATCCGTCAATCCTGCAGAATGGCTAAGCAATCTACGCAAGGTTACCTTTTCGGTCTTTGTATTTTCATTTTCTTTGACTTTCCACCCCATCAATTTATTATTGATGTTTTCATCGAGGTCTATTTTACCTTCTTCAACTACCTTGAGCGCAGCCAAGGCCGTAATCACTTTGCCAATGGAGGCTGCTTGAAAAAGGGTCTCCGTTGTAATCGGACTGGGACCATTGGAAGTCATTTTTCCGTAGGCTTTGGACCATTGAATTTTACCATCATGAACAACTGCAACACTTGCGCCAGGAACCCGATATTCCTTTAGTTTCTGGGCTAGGTTTCCCACTGGGATTTCCCTTCCGTTTGGGACAATGGTCTGAAAGGTAAGGCCATTTTCCACATGCTGTATTCGTTTCTCAACCTCCTGGGATAGGACATACTGAGTACCGAGTAATAGAGGAATGAATAATAGATATTTACCCATGGTGGAGTGTTATTTTGTTTGCAGGATATAGCACCAATTAACTTGCCAATATCCCTTCAATTTGAACCCTATGTCGCTCCATATGGCAAATTAGGAATTCAAATGCTTCTGGAAGGTGAAATTTTACAATAGGACCAATGGCAGAAGATATGCGTTGGTGGTTCACTTGCTTATTTCTACTTTCTAAAATGAATTTTTTCAGTTCACTATGGGATTGATTGAATCTTTCAAACACCTTTTCTGCATCTTGTTGGGATACTACTTTTGGCAATTGTGGTTCAAACCTTTTAAGCGTTTTCATCTTAAAGGGACGCTTTTTCCCTTTGGGGCGCTGTCCTTCAATAACAAACCGGTTCCAAAATCCTGGCTGATACTCCCAAACACCATCATCGGTGTCTGGAGCTTTGACAAGAGCCTTGGTGATTTTTTCCTCATATAAGGAATAGGCAATAGATAAGTGTTCCAAAACCTCCAACGTATTCCACGAAGGGTCACTTGGTTTTTTGGAAAGTTGGGAGAGTGATAGCTCTTCCAAGGATTGAACAAAGTTGAGCAGCTGATTTAAACGCTGTATTTGATTTTCTGGAGTTAATAGCAGTTTAGCCATGACCGTTCTTTTTCCTATGCTGAACTTGATTCAGTATCTATTAAAGCAAAGGTCCATAATTCGATTCAGGCAAAAGTTGATACAGGTCAAGAAATGGTTTTTTAGACGTTAGACCGCTTGCTTTGTCTTGTGTCAAAGTTCGCTTTTAGATTTTAGAAGCTAGACTTTTCTTTGTTACTCCTTCGAAGGCAAGAATCTATTTTCTCTTCGAAACTTGTTCCAAAACGATGAAGCTTTTTCATATTTACCTATTGATTCAATTTTGGAATCCTCAAGCTGTCTTAATTTTTCTATTCTATCGACTTTACCTTTTTCTATGATTCTTTCCCTCCAGACCATGCCAAGAGTTGTAATTAGCACTATTATTATGAAGGTAATATTAAACTCCATTTTTTTGATTTTACCCCAATGTATTTATTTAGTTGTGAAATCGTTTTCACCAGATTTCTTGAACTCAACTTAAAAAAAAGCGGACCCATAAAAAAAGGACATCCTCTAACACCTTTTTTAAAGAATTGATTATCAGAATGTAAGCAGAAAGGCTTAAAACATTTTACTTAAGGAGTAACGCTTTTTTGAACCCTTATTCCGTATTAAGTGGATTCCTGCTTCCGCAGGAATGACAAAAAAGAAACCCTGCAAAATGCGCGGTCTTTACTCTTACGTCTTATAACGTAGTGGTCTCTTATCTTATATCTTACATCTAAAAGCGCAGCGGTCTTAAATCTACCTTCTAGTAGCTACTCCCATCATGTTTTCCTTTCTCCCAGCCATACTTGCCCAAGTATTGGTCGGCACTTTCCACGGCTCCTCCTTCAATAGAGGTTCCCATACTGTCGTTCCAACGGTTGAGGTAGCCAAATAAGGAGATAACACCCAACATTTCCACAATTTCCCCGTCGTTCCAATGCTCATGCAAACGTTTTTTAATGTCTGCATTTACGGTATTGGGCACTTGGGAAGCGGCCAATGAAAAATCCAGTGCCGCACGTTCGGCCTCCGAAAATGCGGGGTGGGTACGGTATTCCCAAATATTGTCCAATTGTGCCTGTTCCGCACCATAGCGCTCAGCGGCACGAATGGCATGGGCTTGACAATAACGGCAACCCGTGGCATTGCTGCTTACCCAGGCAATCATCCGTTTAAGGGCAGAAGTTACGAGACCTTCATTGGCCATTACCGCTTTGTTCAAATTAATAAAGGCTTTTGATATGGCAGGACGATGCTGCATTGTTAAAACTGAATTTGGACAAAATCCTAAGGTTTCATTAAAAAATTCAGCGAGTTGTTTGGTCGCAATATCGTGGTTAGGATCAAGTGGTTCTACGAGTGCCATTCTGGTTTGATTTATTGTATTTTTAACCCTTACAAGAAACAAAAATTATGGGAGATATAAATCACATTACCACCAAATGGATTGGTAATATGGCCTTTGAGAGCAATAATCCTTCTGGACATGACCTGCGAATCGATGCTGGTCCTGATGATGGTGGTGAAAGTAGTGGGTATCGCCCTAAAGCTTTGATGCTTTCCGGGTTGGCCGGTTGTTCTGGACTGGATGTTGCTTCCCTCATTAAAAAAATGAAATTGGAAGTTGACCATTTTCAAATGGAGACCATTGCGAATCTCACTGAAGAGCACCCACGATACTATGACAAGGTAAAAATAGAATACCATTTTCACGGGAATAATTTAGAAGAGAAAAAGCTACAACGTGCCGTTGACCTTTCCGTAGAAAAATATTGTGGTGTTATGGAAATGTTTAGGCAATTTGCTGAACTGGAGATTGAAACCCTCTTCCATCGCACCTAGGGAAATGCAGTCTATTACCACTCCATCCGAGCGATTTAAAGACCTACCTGATTTCGATTATCAGGAAAACTTTGTTGGGTTTCAAGGTATGCAAATGCATTATCTGGATGAAGGCGAAGGGGAAACCATTTTAGCCCTTCACGGCCAGCCTAGTTGGTGTTTTTTATATCGAAAGTTTATCCCTGTTTTGAAAAATTATCGGTTTATTGCTCCAGACTTTTTCGGTTTTGGCAAGTCTGACAAACCAATAGGCTTTAAGGATTACAGCTATAAATTTCATTTGGATTCGCTGGACCATTTTTGTAAGTCCCTTGATTTAAGGGATGTGACCCTTGTAGTACAGGACTGGGGAGGTTTGTTGGGTCTTGGTCTATTGGGCCAACAACCCGAGCGTTTTAAAAGGGTGGTCATTATGAATACCTTTTTGCCTATTGGCAAAAAATTAAAACTACCGTTCAAAATGTGGGTCTGGTTTGCAAGATACCATCCTTCCATTCCCGTGGGCAAGGTAATTGAATACGCCAGTTATAGGAAACTGTCTAAGAAGGTCATTGCAGCCTATGACGCTCCCTTTCCCAATAAAAAATACAAGGCAGGAGCAAAGTCCTTTCCGTCCTTAGTCCCCGGAAAAAAGGATGACCCAGCAGTGCCCTATCTTAGAAAGGCCAGGGAAGTTCTATCACAGTGGGATAGACCCGCCCTGATTCTTTTTTCTGACAAGGATAAAGTTTTGGGAGGGTTGGAAAAGTTCTTTTATAAATTGGTTCCCACTGCAAACGACGAAAAACGAATTATAATAAAGGATGCAGGGCACTTTCTACAAGAGGAAAAAGGAGAGGAAATTGCCAGATACATCGATGCTTTTATAAAAGAAGAACTTAAAGTAACCCCATAAGTATTCGATGCGCTGGACCATAAAACCCATTCCTGAGCAAAAAGAACTGGAACGACTATCAAGGGAACTGAAGGTCGAACCCCTGATTGCCCATTTGTTACTTCAGCGTGGCATCACGGACTATAAGGAAGCAAAATTCTTTTTTAGGCCTCAACTCACCGACTTGTACGACCCTTTTCTTATGAAGGACATGGACAAGGCAGTGGTTAGAATTGAGCGTGCGATAGCGAACCAAGAAAATATTTTGATATTTGGTGATTACGACGTGGACGGGACCACAGCCGTCGCCTTGGTCTCCTCGTATTTGGAAAAATCGTATCCCAATATTGCGACTTATATTCCCGATAGGTATTCGGAGGGATATGGCATTTCTTATCAAGGAATCGATTTTGCAGAGGACAATGGTTTTACACTCATTATCGCTTTGGATTGCGGGATAAAGGCAATAGAAAAAGTAGCATATGCTACGGCAAAAGGGATTGATTTTATCATTTGTGACCACCATAGACCCGGAAATGAAATTCCAAATGCAATTGCCGTTCTAGATCCAAAACGTGAAGATTGCAATTACCCTTTTGACGAACTCTGTGGTTGTGGGGTTGGATTTAAATTAATACAGGCACTAGCTTCTAAGAATGGGGAATCCACCCAAGATCTATTGCCCTATTTGGATTTGGTGGCTACGGCCATTGGTGCGGATATTGTTCCCATGACTGGAGAAAATCGGGTTTTGGCTTACTACGGTCTACAAGTAATGAACACAATGCCTAGAATTGGTTTTCAGGCTATCATCAATCAACTAAGGAAAAAGCAATTATCCATAACCGATGTCGTCTTTATCATTGCTCCACGTATCAATGCGGCTGGTCGTATGGAACACGGTCAACATGCGGTTAACTTGTTAAAAGCGGTTGATTTGGAAGAAGCTCAAAAGTTCGCCGTTGAAATCGAACAATTCAATTTAGATAGACGGGATTTAGATCAGGAGATTACCAAAGCCGCCTTACAACAGATTGAGGAAAACAAAGAAGAGGACAGGTATACATCCGTAGTTTTTGAAGCGCATTGGCACAAGGGTGTCATTGGTATTGTGGCTTCGCGAATGACCGAGACCTATTATCGTCCTACACTTGTATTCACTAAAAGTGGAGAAAAACTGGCCGCCTCTGCACGCTCGGTAAAAGGTTTTGATGTGTATGAGGCCTTACAGGGCTGTGCCCAATATATTGAACAGTTTGGCGGACATAAATATGCTGCGGGATTAACACTATTGGAGGACCAATACGAAGATTTTAAAAAGCAGTTTGAAAAAGTAGTTTCTGAGACGATTGATCCTAAACTCTTAACTCCGGAAGTTTTGATCGACGCCAGAATTTCTTTAAATGATATTAGCCCAAAACTAATGCGTATTCTCAAACAATTTGCGCCCTTTGGCCCAGGAAATATGCGTCCTATTTTTATGAGTGAAGAGGTAACCGACACGGGATATGGAAAAGGAGTTGGTGAAGAAGAAAAACACTTGAAACTAAGTGTAACACAGTCAGGGTCAAGACCTATTGGGGCCATAGGATTCAATCTTGGTGATAAACTGAATGTCATTGAAGGCCAGCAGCGATTTGATGTGGTCTACACTTTAGATGAAAATGAATGGAATGGTGCCATTAACCTTCAGTTAAAACTAAAAGACCTTAAATGAAGATAGAACATATAGCCATTTGGGTAAGGGATTTAGAGGTCTCAAGAAAATTTTATGAAACCTATTTTGGGGCCAAATCTGGAGAAAAATACTACAACCCCAAGAAATCGTTTACATCGTATTTTTTGAGTTTTAGAAATGGCGCTAGATTGGAGTTGATGCACCGACCTGAAATGGTTAGGGTCCTTCAACAGGGTCAAGAAGCAATAGGACTTACCCATTTGGCCATAAGCCTGGGTGCGAAGGAAAAAGTAGACAGACTTACCGAACAATTAAGGGATGATGGCTTTACCATAGTAGGGGAACTTCGAACAACGGGGGATGGGTATTACGAAAGTGTTGTTTTGGACCCAGAAGGAAATCGATTGGAAATTACTATCTAATATGGCAGAAAAATTAGATCCTTACGCCGCCCTCCGATATCGAGAATTTAACATTTTTCTATTGGTTCGTTTTGCTATGGTCTTTGCTTGGAGCATGCAGTTTATTGTCATTGAATGGCAGGTATATTCGCTTACCAAAGATCCTTTGTCTTTGGGAATTATTGGTTTAATGGAAATCATTCCTGCAGTGAGTATCGCTTTGTTTGCAGGACATTTTGTGGATCAAAATGAAAAACGCAACCTCTTGGTAAAGTGTATCGTTGGATTTTCTGTGGTGAGCCTGGGTTTATTCTTGATTACCATGCCATCTATTGAGGCATCGTATTCCTCAAAGACGATTTTATATACTATTTACGGTCTGGTCTTTTTGGGTGGATTGGTACGGGCTTTTATCGGACCCACCATTTTCTCATTAATAGCATTGATTGTTCCAAAAAAACTATACCCCAATGCGGCCACCTGGAGCAGTTCCACATGGCAGGTTGCTTCTGTCTTGGGACCTGCATTTGCCGGTTTTTCTATTAGTTGGATAGGGGTACATTGGTCCCTGTGTATCATTTTTGGATTTTCTATTCTGGCCTTGATTTTTCTTTTTCAGATTTCAAGGAAACCTATTTTGAATCCCAAGCTGGGCGAACCTGTTTTGCAAAGCTTGAAGGATGGATTAAAATTTGTCTTTAACACCAAAGCCATTCTTGGAGCGCTTTCCTTGGATATGATTGCGGTACTTTTTGGGGGCGCTGTGGCCCTTTTGCCAATTTATGCGCAGGATATCCTAAAAGTAGGGTCTGAAGGATTTGGAATCCTAAGGGCTTCTCCAGCGGTGGGCGCTTCGATTACTATGTTGCTTTCAACACGTTTTCCGCTTCATAAAAATGCAGGGAAGAAATTGCTTTGGGCTGTTTTTGGATTTGGGATTTGTATCCTTGTTTTTGGCCTATCAAAACTTTTTTGGCTATCTGTAATCGCCCTTTTTGCCAGTGGTGCTGTTGATGGGGTATCCATGATCATACGCCAAACGATTCTTCAATTAAAGACACCTGATAATATGAGGGGCCGTGTCGCTTCGGTCAATTCTATTTTTGTGGGTTCTTCAAACGAACTTGGCGCCTTTGAGAGTGGGCTTACTGCAAAATTAATGGGGACTGTAACCGCCGTTGTCTTTGGAGGATGTATGACGCTATTGACCGTGGGAGGTATGGCCGCTTTTTTTCCCAGCTTTAGAAAATTGGATTTAAGTAAGGATGTTGAGGAACAAGAGAAAGAATAAGGTGATCTACTTGTAAGCTTAAAGGGGAAGCCACTTATAAGTCTTCTGGTTTCATGCGAGGTGATGATAAGTTAACTCGGAAACTTCTCAAGGCTCAATTGCTTCCCATCAAAAACGGCGTAGGTAAAATAATGGATCCAATCCCCGAGATTGGTATAGGTTGATTTTGCGTTGAGGTCAATTTCCATGGGCAAATGGCGATGTCCGAAAATGAAATGGTCATAATGTTGGGTTTCCAATTTTCGCTTGCAGTATTGTACCAGCCACTCCTTTTCTTCCCCTAAAAATTTGGCGTCCGCATCGCCAGAAATAATTTTATTGTTAACGGACAGGTATTGTGCCAATCGAACCCCTATATCTGGATGTAGCCATTTAAAAAACCACTTTGCAAGAGGATTGGTGAATACCTTTTTCATTCGCTTGAATCCTTTATCGCCTGGGCCAAGGCCATCGCCATGCCCAATAAAAAAGGTGGTATTATTAATCCTGTATTGCTGTGGCGCGTGATGCACGGGGATGTTGAGTTCTTCTTCAAAATATCCATTCATCCAAAGATCATGATTGCCCACAAAATAGGTAATTGATATTCCAGCATCGCTAAGTTCGGCCAGCTTCCCCAAGACTCGGGTAAATCCTTTTGGGACAACTGTCTTATATTCAAACCAGAAATCGAAAAGGTCTCCCATTAAGAAAATGGCTGCTGCATCAGTTTTAACTGCATCCAACCAAGCGACAAATTTTTTTTCACGGGGAAGACTATCTTTCAAACTTGGCGCCCCTAAATGGTTATCACTGGCGAAATACACCTTTTTGCCTTGGGCTAATTGGATTGACTGCATGGAATTCAAAGTTAAGAATACTTAAGACTTGAAAAAGTCCTCCCAAACCACGGTTTTTCCAGTTTCGGCGGAGTGTTTGGCAGCTTCCAATATTTGCACGACCAAAAGATTGTTTTCCAAGGAATGGACAGAGAACGCCCCCACTTCCTTATTGTGATTGACTACTTGATTGAAATAGGCAAAGGGATCATGGACACCCATTTCCAAGGATTCCGCTTCAAAATAGAAAGGACCCTTTTTTTCATCTTTCAGGACTTCCATCCGAGTTCCATCCTTACAAAAAATGTAACCGGTAGTGCCGTAGACTTCCATATCCTTGCGGTTATGGGACCAATTCCATGACGCTTGAATGATAATTTGTTTTTCAGCATAATCAAGAACTATGGTGGCATCATCATCGACCAGGGGGTATTTTCCAGGCTTATAATTTCTTGTAATTGCGGTTACTTTTTCTGGGACCTGACCCTTTAAAAACCAAGTGGCCAAATTGGCTCCATAACAACCAAAATCAGTTAAGGCACCACCGCCATTTAAGACAGGGTCTGTTAACCATTCCAAAAATTCTGGATTACAACCAATTTCAATGGGTCCAGGATGTCCATGGTGAAAAACCATACGCTGAATGGGCCCAATTACCGAGTTTTGATGCACCAACTCAAAAGCCTTCGTATTGGATCCATACCATGAGGTCTCGTAGTTGGTCAGTAGTTGCACCTTATGTTCCTTTGCAAGGGCAGCCATTTTCTGGGCATGATTCCAATTAACGGCCAAAGGTTTCTCAACCATAATATCAATACCTTTTGGAGCAAAGAACTCCACCACTTCCAAATGACCATAAATATCATTAAACGCCGTTACGGCTTCCGGTTTTACAGCTTGGTATAACGCATCCATGGAATCATAGATCAAATCCATGGAATAGCCATGTTGTTGGCAATACTGTTCTGCCAAATCCCGATTGGATTCCACAATGCCTACGATTTCAATATCACCCCATTTTTCCCTTCCCAAAATCCAATGTACATGGGTATGGGTAAGGCCGATAACCGCTACTTGTAGTGGTTTGCCAGAATAATAAGATAGCACAGGAACATCTTGGGTTTCTGCTGAAGAAGCTTTTTTTTCCATTTTGTTGCAACTTAAAAAACAGGCAATCAATGTTACTGTGAATAGGTACTGTGGGTGTTTCATTTAATAGAGCTGATAAAGTAAATAGGCGCTCCCCAAAATTAATAATGGCGAAGCTACCATGAATAAAATGACTGAAGCGGCATAAAGGCCCCAGAAAGATACAATCTTCACGTTTTTCGGATTTTTGCGTGCGTAAACAATGTTCACCTTTTCTCCAATATCATAAGGTCTGGGGTGCGAACTCACACTACTTTCATAAAAATGCTCCTCAAGGCTCTTGTCCTTAAAGGCAAAGGTAGGCGTGTACATGGTTGTACCATCGCTTTGATGGGTGCTAAAACTATGGACCGTTGCCTTGGTTCGAATCCCTAAATGCAATAGTTCTTTTGTCTTATAAAATTGTACGTACCCCAAATACGCCAGGAAAACCCCCAACACGAATAAGAACCCATAGAACAGAAGCCACCAAGTCATTTTTATTGACATTTAAAAGACTAACGTTTATACTTTTTGTTGTTTCGAAGACGCATAAAGACATAAATAAAAATGACCAAAGCCGCTAATGAGGGCAATACGATATCGCTATTAAGAAAATTGAGAATATCCATCGTTAATTGAGTGTGTTATTTAAAAGATCGTATATTATTTATAGGCTATTCTTTCATGGGCCAAATAGTCTCAAACCATTCACAAACCACTAGCATATCCTCCGTTGGTGTTTCGCCATTCTCTATCATCGACTTTGAAAAAAAATCCCAATGTGCCTTTTTCCATTTCTTTAGTGGTTCCTTATTGGTCCCCATATCCAATATGGCATATTCCTCAGAAATTTGGTGAAAAGGAATGGTATCTACCTTTTTTACTACAATGATTGCTTTTGCATTTCCCTTAAAATCGGTTACAATGTGCTTTGTCCCAATTTTAGGAAGGTCTGCACCTGCTTGTTCATACCAATAATATAAACCAGAAGAAGCTTGCTTTTTAGCTTGTACAGTTAGCGCTGCGAGTCTATCCGCATCTTTTTCATTATCATGGAAAAACCACGATTCCGGCATAGCTTCTCCCGTATACTCTGGATTTGATTTGATGAAATTACCCCATACGCTAGAAACAGTTCCATCAATGATAGGCTCGCTATTCTTTTTTCCTTTACAGCCTACCAAAAGTGCTATGACTACGAGGGTAATGTATCTCATGTTTTATGGAACTTTAGCTTTACTGAATGGGACCAAATTATTTTTTAAATTTTTCCAACGCTTTTTTCGTTGCATCTGATAAGGCCAATTGCCCGCTTATATTGGCCCGCTCACTTAAAAGAGCATTCCAATTTCCGGTGCCTTGCCAAAGCACTTGTTTCATTTGGGATAAAGCTTCTGGGTTGTAGGTTGAAAGTTTTTGAAGATGGGTGTCCAATTCCTTGTCCATTTCAGCAATGGAATCGTACACCTTGGCATACAGGCCCTTCTCTTTGGCCCAATAGGCATTTTTCCATTCCGTAGGATACAGGGAAAGTTCGGCCAATGCCGCCTTACCGATTTTTCGTTCTACAGCTGGAGCAATCACAAAAGGACCAATGCCAACAGAAATTTCAGATAGTTTAATGGCAGCATCCACTGTAGCATGGACATAATCACAAGCGGATGCCAGGCCGACCCCACCACCTACGGTTTTACCTTGAACTCGACCGATGATAGGTTTAGGACATTTTCGCATCGCATTAATAACATTGGCAAATCCACTAAAAAAAGCCGTCCCCTCCTTCAAATTGGAAATGGCAACCAATTCATCAAAGGAAGCCCCAGCGCAGAAGGCCCTTTCTCCCTCCGACTTCAAAAGTACGACAGATACACTTTCGTCCTTTCCGAGTGCTTCAAATTTGTTGGTAAGCCTTTCCAATAATTCTGACACAAATGAATTGCTCGCTGGATGCCCAAATTCAATGTGGGCAATTCCACTTTCAATTTTGGTATACAGGCTTCCGTTTTCCCGGGATGTTTGCATAAATTTTAAATTTTGAACTCAGACGCCAAATTGCTTTAAATGATGGTTGAGATGGTATATGGCAAGTTGGGTCCAACGTGTTTTATTTATATGTCCAAAATAGGGATGTTCTGCGAATTCGAACTGATCGTCAAATTTTGAAAACTCTAAAATATGCTCCTTTAAGGTTTTTACATCTTTTTCAAAATGGGTTGGTGCCGTTCCTTCCTTTTCGATTTGACCGAACCCTTTTGGTGCAGGCACCGTTTTCCCTGAGCGCGCCAATGCGATAATAGTATCAGGATGAACTTTTCCATATTCCTCAGTTTGCTTGATTCCCTTGGCCATTCGAAAGAAATCCGTGCAATGGCACACCATTTGGTTCACATTCATTTTACCGAACGAGGGTTCGATGGCAGAATGGAGTTGATCAATTCTTTTAAAGAATTGATGTATTTGTTCCTGTGTTAAACCCACTTAGAACATATATTAAAAGTTTTTCCTTCCCCTAAATTAACCCTTTTGTAGCAACGGTTTGAATTCACTCCTGAATTTCCAGACCAAAGGGGTGCTTCTAAACAGCATCCAAATCACAAAGGCCAACCAAATGGCATAAATACCCCAATCCAAATAAAGTCCAAAATAAAGTGTGGGCACAAAACCGAAAAAAGTAGCCCCTAGCAAGACATTGCGTAAAAATTTCATTTTCCCCATGCCCTTGAACATGCCGTCAAATAGAAAGGCTACAGAATTCATTGGTAGACCTAATAGAACAATGTAGAAGAAACTGTAAAAAATCTGGAGAACACCGGGGTCCTTTGAAAATAAGCGGCCTAAGGGTTGGTAGAATAAGAATCCCATTGCCAATAGGAGTAGACTGATGATAATGCCGTAGGTATTGATTTTTTTGGCCAAGTTCCATAGTCCGTTATAGTCTTTTGCACCCAATAAGCGCCCCCCCATACTGTTTCCTGCAGCGGAATACCCGTCTATAAAGAAAGCCGCAAATAACCATATGTTTACTGCAATGGTATGGGCCCCAATGTATTTTGTTCCAAGGGCAGTAGCCTCCCGAACGGCCAATAACAATGCCGTATTTAGCGCCAAGGTTCTCACAAAAAGATTAAGACTCATAAAAATGAGGCTTTTTAGTTCTTTGTTCAAGGGTAGTTGTGGCTTGAGGCTAATTTGGGTTTTAGACCGAATTAAAATAAAGGCCAATAATGCCATTACACCTTGCGAGATAAGGCTTGCCCAAGCGGCTCCTTCCAAATAAAGGGCAGGTACATATCCCTCTATTCCATACACCAGAATGAAATCCAATATGATATTCAATCCGGCTCCAATCATGGCAACCAACATGGGATAAAAAGTATTCTGAAGTCCCCTGAATATCCCAAATAGTGCAAAAGTGAACAGTGTTAAGGGAAAACCCCATACCCGAATGGCATAGTACGAAACACAGTACTCTAAAATTTTACCAGAAGCCTCAAACAAGCGAAAGATCTCCTCAATAAAAAAGATGGTGCCCCCCAAGACCAAAAAACTGAGGATAAGATTTAAAAAAATAGCCTGTGCGGGCAGGTTTTTTACCTCTTGTAATTTATTTGCTCCCAAATATTGGGAGATAATGGCTGAGATTGCACTGCGTGTTTGCCCCAATACCCATATGAGCATGGAAAGAAAGGAACCCACAATTCCGGCTGCAGCAAGGGATTCCACCCCATCAATGGGAATGTTCCCCACAATGGCGGTATCCGTGATGGACAGCAATGGTTCAGCAATTCCCGATATGGTAGCAGGAATGGCCAGTCGATTAATATTCTTAAAAGTGACGGCTGTCTTTAAAATCATCACGAGCTATAACACAAGTTCGTAACAATGAAATGGGTGCGCGCTCTGCTTAGGTAAGAAAATATCGTCCAATCTTCTGTAGCCTCTGGCTTCGTAGAATTTTTGATTTCGCTTGTTTTGCGAAAAGGTATCCAATCGAACGGAAATAAAACCCTCCATTTTAGCATATTTTTCAGCAAAATCCATCATGGACAAGGCGTGACCTTGACCTTGATTACTGGGGTGTACAAAAAGGCGATGAATGTAGATGTTCCTTCCCGTTTCTGTCAACCAATTAACGGGTACATACTCTTCATCCATAAGGTTAGATATAACAATGCCCCCAACGATGGAACCCTCAACAAGCTTTACATAAAGTTCGTTCCTGTGAATATCGTGTTCAAATGCCTTCCTTGAAGGATAGTATTCATTCCACTGGTAAATTCCATTTTCAATCATGAATTTGGCACAGGCTCCGGTAATTTCAAGAATATCATCGATTTCAGACATCTTTGCACGCCTTATCATAGCATTCATTTCGATTAAATTGTAAATTTATGGTATTAACATAATAACCAAGCCATGAATACTATTTTGGTTCCACTGGGGACTTCCCCTGATTGTCACGAAACCTTATCCTATGCCATAGATTTTGCCTCTGAATTTGGATGCGAGGTCTATGTAATGGATGTATTTACCGTCATCTCTAGTGTGGGTAGTTTATCGAATGTAAAGGAAAAGGTTGCTTCATCCCATAGGGAGAACATCAAGGAAATTATTTCCCAAGTGGATACCAAAGGATTGGACATAAAGATTGCATCCTACAATGGGGATATTATTGATGGTTTGGCAGAAATTAAAAAGGGATTGGGAATAGACCTCATTATATTGGCTCCTAGAAGCAATGATGTCAATGAAGAATTGTATTTGGGGAATACTTCAGGCAGAATTATAAAACAGACCAATATTCCAACACTTATTGTCCCTAAAGGGACAAAGTATGTACCGCTTAAGAATATTTTGGTAGCCTTCAAATCGGGAATACTAAAACGTAGTAAGGTGCTACACCCTTTGATCACGATGATCAATAAGTACCAATCCATGGTGAATTTGCTTCTGGTAAAAACACCTGGGTATTCAGAAGATGACCTTAAAATCAACACGGCCCTATTGGATTTAAGTAAGAACCTGACCATTTCTGAAAATCAGACGACCTATCTTGGAGTGTTGGAACATTTTAAAGAAAAAAAGCCGGATTTGCTGTGTGTTTTTAGAAGAAAGCGGGGCTTCTTTAAGAAACTATGGGAAAAGAGTACCATACCAAAGGCAGAGTTTTATGCCCCTATTCCTGTTTTGGTCCTAAGCGTTAAAAAAGATTGATTTTGAAACCTTTTTAAAAAGTGTTTCCTTTGCCTACCGAAAAAAGGGGGATTAGCTCAGTTGGCTAGAGCGCTTGCCTGGCAGGCAAGAGGCCACCGGTTCGAATCCGGTATTCTCCACTAAAGCACCTAAAAATGGTGCTTTTTTTATTACTTACGTATGGATATAAAAGGGAAAGTTGCCTATATCACAGGGGGCAGCAAGGGCATAGGTTTGGGAGTAGCTAGAAGTCTACTCGAAAATGGAATGAAGGTTGCCATAAGCGGAAGGAGCAAGGCCACCTTGGATGAAGCCATTGAAATCTTAGGATATAGAGATAATGTGATGTCTTTGGTTTCGGATGTCTCCAAGTACAGTGATGAAGTTGAAATAGCTAAGGCCATTACTTCGAGATGGGGACAACTGGATGTAGTATTGGCCAATGCCGGTGTTGGATACTTCGCACCAATAGATACTATGACCTTGGAAGATTGGAATCAGATGGTTGCTACGAATTTAACCGGGGCTTTCCATACGCTAAAGGCCACGGTCCAACTTTTAAAAGATTCTAAGGGGTATTATATGACCCTAGCCAGTTTGGCGGGAACTAATTTTTTTGCCCAGGGGGCGGGATATAATGCCACCAAGTTTGGGGTAGTTGGCTTTACCCAGGCTGCCATGTTGGACTTAAGAAAATACGATATTAAAGTAACGACCATTATGCCGGGTTCTGTGGCTACATTTTTTAATGGGAATACTCCATCGGAAAACGATGCATGGAAAATTCAGCCGGAAGATATCGGAAAATTGGTGGTTGATTTGCTGACGATGCATCCGCGAACATTGCCAAGTAAGGTTGAGGTGAGACCTTCTCGCCCTGATTTAAAATGAACCCCTATCCTTTTCTAAAAATGGGATATTAGGATTTAATATTTCAAGAATTAACTGGGCCAGGCTACTTTCAAAATCCTCTAAAAGTTTCTGATCTATAACATGGCTTTTTGAGCTTCTAGGACTGCTCTTTTGGGCAAACAGCAAAATTCCAGATGGCTCGCTGGTACCGTGGTTTGGCCTCGTCGAACTTCCCCTGCACGATACAAGATC
>JBCBZA010000076.1:0-18237 GCA_039815575.1 Bacteroidota bacterium
AAAACGCAACAAATACAAAACGGAATACGGTAAAAGCAAACGTCCTATTTACACGGGTACGAAAGCGGTTGTTACCGTAAGCTATACGAACTTGAAGCGTCTTTCTGTAAGAGGTGAACAGACCATCACTTTAGAAAGCCCTTTAGTGCAACAAAAACTTCGATTGGTCCTCTATGGTGAGGCTCAAGTTGTAATGCAGGAAGCCAAATTAAACAAACTACGCACTTCGATTTACGGCGCAAGTCAATTGGACATCAAATCAGGGACCATTGAAAAACAGAAGTATACCGCTTACGGGGAAAGTAGGGTGAATACCTTAGGTGTTGATAATGATATTACACGTATCACTGCCTATGGGGAGAGTGATTTTAAGCTAAATGTCACTGATAAAATTAGGCTTACGGCCTTCGGCGAAGCCTTGGTTCGCTACAATGGGAACCCCAATATCAATCGGGGAATTATTATTGGAAAAGCATCCGTGAGGCCCCTTTAAAAAATCAAAAAAGCGAACCTGTCATGTTCAAAAATTACTTAAAAATCGCTTGGAGAAACCTTTTAAAGAACAAAGGTTACTCCATTATCAATATTGGAGGTTTGGCCATTGGTCTGGCCTGTTTTTTGCTGATTGCCATTTTTATTTCCAATGAGCTGTCTTTTGATAACTATCACACAAAAAAGGAAAACATATATAGAGTTGTACATCAAAGAAGTGAGGAAGATCCCACGGACACTTGGATATGGGGCAATGCGCCCGTTGGACCAGCGTTAAAATCCGATTTTCCCGAAATCGTCGAAAAAGTACAGTTCTCTGGAATTAGTGATATTTTGTTGGAATACAACAATCGTTCCTTTCAAGAAAGTGAGTGTTTTTATGCTGATGCTTCTGTTTTTAATGTGTTCAGTTGGCCATTAGTCGCTGGTAATCCAGAAATTGCGTTGGAAGCCCCATACTCCATTGTTCTTACGGAAACCACGGCAAAGAAGTACTTTGGAAATGAAAATCCCATTGGAAAAACCCTGAAGGGCATAGGGGGAAGGGCGGCTGATGGCGACTATACCGTAACCGGTGTCGTCAAGGACATTCCTCACAATTCCCACTTTAGTTTTGACATTCTCATGTCCATGGGCAGTTTTTACCAAACCAGGCCAGAAATTTTTGATTGGTGGGGTTATGTGGATTTTTACACCTACCTCGAAGTTGCCGATAATTTTGACCAAAAGGCATTTGAAGCAAAAATACCGGGCTTCCTGGACAAACATATCGACCCAGAAGAAAGAAAGGAATATTACTATAATTTTTCCTTAGAACCACTAAACAATATCTATTTGCATTCCGCTTCCGATCGCCAACCTGGAGAGACCGGCAGTTTGTCCAACATCTATATCTTTTCAATCATAGGCTTGTTCATATTGATAATTGCAAGTATCAACTTTATGAATTTGGCCACTGCCCGTTCCATGGAACGAGCCAAAGAAGTTGGAGTACGAAAGGTTATCGGTGCGGAAAGAAAGGGACTTATTTATCAATTTCTTGGAGAATCATTGATCTTGGTCTTGGTTGCCTCCGTTCTGGGGCTTCTACTTGCTTTCCTGGCCTTGCCATGGCTCGGGGACCTGACTAACAGAACATTTGAACTAGGTGCTATTTTAACCGTTCCTATACTTCTTCTCTATTTTGGTGTGACCTTATTGACCGGTCTATTTGCTGGTAGTTACCCCGCATTTATTCTATCTGGATTTAAGCCTGTAAGCGTATTAAAAGGTGCCTTCAGGACATCTTCACAAGGAACCAATCTAAGAAAAGGGCTGGTGGTGTTTCAGTTTAGTTTATCCATTGCCATGATTGCCAGCACCGCAGTAGTGTACCGTCAACTTGGCTTTATGCTCAATAAGGATACGGGGTTTGATAAAGAACAACAATTGATTTTGGATTTTAACTGGGACGATACCGTACTGGATAATTCAGAAGCCTTTAAAAATGAACTTTTATCCCTTACTGATGTCCATTCCGTTTCCCTTTCCAGAACAGTTCCAAGCAGTCATTTTCCCGCTGCGGGAACGGATATAGAAACCCCTAATGGAAATATGGAAAATTTTTCTCCATATATCTATGAAGTGGACAATAACTTTATTCAGCACTATAAAATAGATGTAGTTGCCGGCAGGGCGTTTTCTTCCGATTTCCCTACCGACAGTATTAGCTCTCTCGTTATCAATGAGGCAGCAGCAAAATCGTTTGGCTACAGTAACCCCCAAGAGATTATAGGTAAAAAGTTCCAACAATGGGGTAGGAATGGTACCATAATTGGGGTAGTAAAAGACTTTAATTATATGTCATTGCACCAAAAAGTTGCTCCATTGACCCTCAGACAGGTTCCATATGGAAGGTATTTTTCGCTACGCATGAAAACAGATAATTATCAGGACGCATTGGCCACGGTTGAAAAAAAATGGGCCGAATTGGCCCCCCACCGACCTTTCTTATACAGTTTTTTAGACGAGTCCTTTAATGAGCAATATTTGGCAGACATTCGATTTAGAAGATTGTTTACCCTATTCTCCTGCCTGGCTATTTTTATTGCCTGTCTGGGTCTTTTTGGCCTAGCTACTTACAGCGCCATGTTGCGCACCAAGGAAATAGGCATTCGTAAGGTTTTAGGTGCCGACCTAGGTACCATAGTAACGCTATTATCCAAAGATTTTATAAAACTTGTGGGCATTGCCATTCTTATTGCCATTCCCTTTTCTTGGTATGTCATGGAACAATGGCTTAATAAATATGCCTATAAAATTGACATCCAATGGTGGGTTTTTGCCCTTTCGGGAATAGTAGCCCTCTCCATAGCCATTTTTACCATAAGCTTTCAATCTGTCAAGTCAGCTATGGCCAATCCAATACAAAGTTTGCGTACCGAATGAAACTATTTAAGATTTCTTGAGTATTTAATTATAGCAGGTTTAATGGGCCAAAAAAGAATCAATCAAAAAACCATCAGTCATGTTTAAAAACTATTTGAAAATCGCTTGGAGAACGTTGCTCAAGAACAGAGTGTATTTTACCATCAATACTGTGGGCCTATCCATAGCCATTGCAGTCTCTTGCCTGATGTTGTTGTGGGTGATGGATGAATACAGCGTAAACAAGTTTCACGAAAAAGACGCTGAGCTGTTCTTGGTCAAAAGGACCATTCCCCTTCAGGGTGGTGTTTTAGATGTGTATGATGGGATCTCATATCCTTTGTTAAAAGAAGCCCAAGAAAAATTTCCTGAGATTGAGGAATTTATCACTTTAGGGAGGACTTTTGAAGACAACCTCCGCATTGGTGATGTGGACTTTAGAGCCTCGGGTACTTTTACCAATGCTGCTTTTTTCAAATCATTCTCATACCCGGTTCTATTGGGAAATATTGAAACTTTGGATGAAAAACCCGAAGCTATCGCCATTTCCGAAAGTTTGGCAAAACGTTTTTGGGGCAACGATTGGCAACTACATGCTTTGGGCAGCCCCGTTCATATTTACGACAATGGCGACTATGCCATAGAAGCCGTATATAAAGACTTTCCGACAGCGTCTTCCATTCAAAATGATTTTTACTATGGCTTTGAAAAGTATTTGGGGGAAAATGATTGGGTGTTGGAATGGGGAAATAATGCAATGCAAGGGGCGTATTTATTGAAAGAAGGGACCAACATTCAACAATTAAGGAAAAAAATAGAAGGTCTCTTCCAAGAGAATATTTCAGGGGATTTTAAGGAAGGCATACTGCTTCAAAAATTTTCGGAGAACTATCTCTACAATGTATTTGACGAAAAGGCCGAGGTATCTGGAGGTCGTATTGCCTATGTTCGAATTTTTGCGCTTGCCGCGATTTTTCTTCTTGTCATCTCATGTATCAATTTTATTAACCTTTCAACTGCCTATGCCACCAAAAGGGCAGCGGAAATAGGTGTCCGCAAAGTAGTTGGGGCCAAGAAAAACAGTTTGGTCGGTCAATTCTTTACAGAAACCACCTTGATTACCACACTGTCCTTCGGTATTGGTTTATTAATCACCGCTTTGCTTCTACCCCTTATGAACCAGCTGACTGGAAAACAAATCGCACTTGATTTGTCAAGTCCCACTCTGATCCTAATAATATGTTCCGTTTTGCTATTTACGACCCTTCTTTCCGGTGCATATCCTTCGTTCATTATTTCATCATTTAAACCTGTTCAAGCATTGAAGGGCGGTCTGCATGGCGAAAGTAGAAGTACGACCTCATTTAGAAAGGGATTGGTCGTGCTGCAATTTGCCCTTTCCATTTTATTGATAGTCTCCGCCTTGGTCATTCAAAATCAAGTGGACTATATCAACAAAAAGGATTTAGGAATTGCCAAAGATCATATGGTTTCTATTCATCAAGATAAGAACATAACCAATAAATACGAAGCCCTGAAAAATGAACTCTTGGCATCCGAAGGTGTTATTGATGTCACTTTGGTTGGACCCTCTCCCTTACAAACACCCGCTTCTACGAGTGCGGTCAATTGGTCCGGTAAAACCCAAGAACAGGAAAATATTGAGTTTGCCCTTTTATGGACAGCCCATGACTTTCCAAAGGTTTTTGATATCCCTATGGAATATGGTTCCTATTATCAGGAAGGCTCGCAGGATACCTTAAACCTTGTAATCAATCAAAAGGCGGCCGAGCTCATGCAACTTGGTCAGGACCCCATTGGAAAAAGTATTGAATTCTGGGGAGGCCAGCGTCAAATTATTGGCGTTCTCAAAGATTTTCACAATCGTTCGCTCTATGAACCCATTCAACCAACAGTATTTATTCTCGATCCCAATGATGCTGGTGAGCTCTTTGTTAAACTTGAAGGCACAAAAACGGCAGCAGGCCTTGCTTCAATACAACAGGTATTTGAGAACGTTTTGCCCGACCAACCACTGCATTATGATTTTCTTGATGAGGAATACGCACTCAATTATAGGGCCGAAATTTTAACAGGTACGTTGGCCAAATACTTCGCCATAATTTCAACATTACTTTCTTGTTTGGGCCTTTTTGGTCTTGCCATATTTATGGCCAAACAACGCACAAAGGAGATAGGCATTCGAAAAGTATTGGGCGCGAGTGTAAACAATATTACCTTGCTCATTTCAAAAGACTTTTTGAAACTGGTCATTTTAGCCGTTGTTATTGCATCACCCATTGCCTATTATTTTATGGCCCGTTGGTTAGAAGATTTTGAATACAGAACTACTATTCCGCTTTGGGCCTTTGCCCTTGCGAGTACATTAATCATCACGGTAACATTATTGACCATTGGATTTCAGGCTATAAAATCTGCCATGGTCAATCCCGTGAAAAGTTTAAGAATGGAATAAATCAATCAAACGCAACATCATGTTTAAAAACTATTTAAAAATCGCTTGGAGAAACCTTTTGAAAAACAAAGGGTATTCTCTAATTAATATTGGAGGATTGGCCTTGGGAATGGCCGTCACACTGATTATTGGCCTTTGGATGTACGATGAGCTGTCTCGAGATAGTTACTATAAGAACAAAGATAAAATTGCCCAGGTGTTCCAGTCACAGACCTTTAATGGCAACGTGGGAACGGGTCCGGCTATACCCCTGCCTTTGGAACCGGCCCTTCGCGAAGGATATGGCGATAATTTTAAGCATCTGATGATGGCTTCCTGGACCCAGGATAGCTACATCAAGTACAAGGAAAATAGCATTTCAAGAACAGGCAATTACATGCAGCCCATGGCCCCGGAACTGCTCAATTTGAAAGTTCTGAAAGGGGAAAAAGATGGGCTACGGGAAATCAATTCCATAATGCTTTCAGCTTCCACAGCAGATGTGTTGTTTGGCAATGAAAATCCTATTGGAAAGGTATTAAAAATTGGCAATCAATATGATCTTACGGTTTCTGCCGTTTATGAAGACATCCCATTCAATAACACCTTCAACAATACCGATTACATTATCCCTTGGGATAATTATGTTGCCAACCGTGAATGGATCCAAAATTCCTTGGACAATTGGGGAAATAATTCTTTTCAGATGTTCGTTCAGATTGCCGATAATGCGACTATAGAATCGGTCTCTGAAAAAATTAGAAACGTTAAAAAAGACCTTAACGAGGATACCGCTGAATTCAACCCACAGCTATTTCTATTGCCCATGGAAGATTGGTATTTGCGCAACAACTTTGAACAGGGCAAGCAGGTGGGAGGTCGCATAAAATATGTATGGTTGTTTGGAATTATTGGTGCCTTTGTACTGCTTTTGGCCTGCATCAATTTTATGAACCTAAGTACTGCCCGTTCAGAAAAGCGTGCCAAGGAAGTAGGCATCAGAAAATCAATAGGTTCACAGAAACGACAATTGATCAACCAGTTTTTAAGTGAATCCTTTTTAGTGGTTCTTTTTGCTTTTGCGGTTGCTGTTGTTGTAGTGCTGGTATCGCTGAGTGGTTTCAATGAACTATCACGAAAAGAAATCTCATTTCCTTGGGCGAGCAGTTATTTTTGGGTGATTTCTATAGGTTTCATCCTATTTACGGCATTGCTTGCTGGCAGCTATCCTGCACTTTATCTTTCTTCTTTTAGACCGGTTGATGTCTTAAAAGGAACCTTTAAGGGCGGTAAATACTCTGGTCTGCCGCGAAAAATATTAGTCGTTCTTCAGTTTACGGTCTCCGTGGCCTTTATAATTGGAACAGTAATCGTTATGCAGCAGATCAACCATGCCAAAAATAGGCCTATTGGCTATGACAGGGAGGGCCTCATCCAAATTCCCACTTGGTCCGCTGATTTTGTAGGCAAAACCGACCTGATGCGTGAACAATTTCTAAAGTCCGGGGCCGCAGTGGCGATGGCCACTTCAAGTAGCCCAACCACTCAAATCTGGTCGAACAGGAGTGGCTATACCTGGGAGGGAAAACCCGACGGGTTTCAGGAAGACTTTGCTTGGACCGAAGTCTCACCAGAGTATGCAAGCACCCTTAATTTAAAAATTATTGAAGGAAGGGACTTCTCAAGGGATATCGCATCCGATTCCTTGGGTATTCTCATCAATAAAACGGCAGTCAAATATATGGGGGTGCAAAACCCTGTTGGAATGCTCATTAGGGACGAAGATGAGGAAGATCCCGATCCACCAATGAAAATCATTGGCGTTGTGGAGGATATGATTGCCCAATCTCCTTACGAACCGGTAAAACAAGCCTGGTACGTTTATGATCGCTACAATAATTTTAGCTATTACAATCTGCGATTGAACCCAAAGAAAAGTGCCAGCGAGAATATTGCTATTATTGAACGGGTATTTAAAGAGAATTTCCCGGCCATACCCTTTCAGTATGACTTTGTGGACGACGAGTACGCGGAAAAGTTCGCTGCAGAACAGCGTGTGGGCACCTTATCGGGAATATTCACGGCTTTGGCAATTCTTATCAGCTGTCTGGGTTTGTTTGGCCTCACCTCTTTTGTAGCAGAGCAACGTACCAAGGAAATAGGGGTTCGAAAAGTAATGGGTGCCACCGTATTCAATGTCTGGAATATGCTCTCCAAGGACTTTTTAAAGCTGGTAATCATTTCTTGTTTTATTGCCGTCCCCATATCCTATTATGTAATGAATGGATGGCTGCAGGAATACCCTTATCGGGTTATTCTAAAATGGTGGATTTTTGCTTTGGCCATGTTAGGTGCCTTTGGAATAACTGTTCTAACGGTAAGTTTTCAGGCCATTAGGGCTGCAAAACAAAATCCGGTAAAGAGTCTAAGAACCGATTAGGGCCTATATTTCGTTCTAAAAGAGGGACCTCCCCGTTGGATAGGAAGTCTGCATTATCATCAGTCCAAGTCTAATTACTGGACAGACTGTCTAAATATTTGACAGATTATTTTTAAAAAGTATTTGCAAGTTGCTGTATTTCAATTATTTAGATTATGGCATGAATATCGATTCATATCATTATTGGTAATATTGAATACGTGTCATGTTTAAAAATATTTGGTAATCGCTTCTCAATCAGAGGCATTCCTTGTTAAATATTTTAGAGTTCACCGTACTAAGAAAAAAACTTTAGGCACTAAAGTCCTGTGGTAAGCCCCATCAAAAGCTTGCGTATGGAGTAAACGATCATCAATCGCATTCAATGGCAATTAGAACCGTAAAAAATGAACAATCATGCTAAAAAACTATTTAAAAATCGCCTGGCGCAACCTTAAAACCAATCGGTTGTTCGCTACCATCAATATTGTAGGCCTTGCTATTGGATTGACCATCACAATGCTCCTGTTCCTTTTTATTTCAAGTGAACTTAGCTTCAATACTATGTACCCTAAAAAAGACCGCATATATAGGGTACTTACAAAAACCAATGCTGAGTTTAATAATGAAACATGGGCAACAGCGGCTCCAATCATGGCTTCCGCACTACAGGAAAATGTGACGAATGTTGAATCTGCTGCAAGGATGTATAAACACAATTTTGGAAAGGAGGCCTCTATCCGTGCCAATGACCAAAATTATACCGAAGACCTCTTTTTTTGGGTAGACAAAGAGTTATTGGACATCTTTGATATCGAGATGGTAAAGGGAAATGTAAAAGAGGCGCTCAATGCACCCAACACGGTAATCCTCTCCGAATCCGCTGCAAAAAAATACTTCGATGCTATTGATCCCATTGGTGCGACCCTTAAGGTGGACGGTCGAATACAGCTGGAGGTAACAGGCGTTTATAAGGACTTTCCGAACAATACAACCTTGGATGCCAATATTATGGCTTCAAGCAATGGTTCTTGGTTTTATGATAGGGAATCATGGGGTAATGTCAGTTTTGAAACCTATTGTCTACTTAAAAAAAATGCTGCACTGAAACCAACCATTGCCCAGCTGGGAAAAATGTTGGATGCCAATGTCGACAAAGAAGATCAATGGTATAGTTTGTCGTTACAAGCTTTAGGGAACGTACATCTGTATTCTTCTTCCTATCAGAATTCGTACGCCTCCTATATTGGCAACATCAGCGAAGTGCGAAATTTGGGTTACCTCGCCATACTTATTTTGGTGATCGCATGCATCAATTACATGAATCTTACCACAGCGCGGTCGCAGAAACGTTCTAAAGAGGTTGGGATAAGTAAAACTTTAGGGGCACTATCAAATTCGCTGGCAGCACGATTTTACACCGAAACCGCTTTGATAACCAGCATAGCTATTTTTCTAGCCGTTCTTCTCACCATTATCCTGCTTCCTATTTTTAATACGATAACGAACCAAAATTTAACCCTTTCCCTCCTGGCCAGCAGTAATTTTATTTGGGCCATATTGAGCATTTGGTTGTTGACTACATTAATTTCGGGCCTATATCCCTCATTATACCTGTCAAAATTTTTGCCAAGGGAAGTACTTTCCCCCTCATTAAAACAAGAGAAAGGCAATGTACTATTTCGAAAAGGTCTGGTCATATTTCAATTTGCGGCCTCTGCTGCCCTTATTGTAGGTGTTTTGGTGATTTACCAACAAACCAAATACATTCAAAACAAAGATTTGGGTTTCTCTCCAGAAAATGTGCTCGCCATTTCAACGAGGGGTATTCGTGGAACTGAAAACACAAATGCCCTAGTGCAAGAATTACAAGCGAATGCCAGCGTAAAATCAATTTCTTTTGCCCAAGGATATCCTGGTGTGGAAGTTAGTGGTTACGTACTACAAAAAGACTGGTCCAATCAAGAACAAGGTATGGGTATTCAAGCCAATACCGCAGATGCCAATATCGTGGATGTATTGCAACTGGACCTTTTGGCGGGAGAAAGACTTCCCAAATTTAAAAGCAAAACGGACACCATAGTGGATGTCGTTTTAAATGAAAAAGCAATTGACTATTTAGGGTATTCCCCAACGGAAGCCATAGGGAAGGAAGTCGCCATATTCTACGGAACCAGAAGTAAAATCAAAGGAGTGGTCAAGGACTTTAATTTCGCTTCCCTTCACCAGCCCATAGGCGCATATGCCTTTCATAATCATACCAATGAAGGCAAATCCTATGTATTGGTTAGCATAGGTACACAAGATTTAATGAATACCTTATCACAACTAAAAAGTTCCTTTTTAAAGGTTGCGCCTAATCTGGATTTTAACTACTCCTTCTTGGACCAAAATTTAGAACAACTGTACCAGCGCGAACAAAGAACAGCAAGGGTAAGCGTGATGTTCAGTTTGCTGGCCATCATCATCGCTTGCTTGGGATTATTTGGCTTGGCAGCATTTACGGCCGAACAACGAAAAAAAGAAATTGGGATACGAAAAGTTTTGGGTGCCAGTGTAATGGCAATTACCCAATTGTTGTCCAAAGACTTTTTAAAGTTGGTGGTTGTGGCCTTGTTCATTGCCTTCCCCTTGGCTTTTTGGGCCATGTCTAGATGGCTTGAGAGCTTTGCCTATAAAATCAATGTAGGTTGGGAGGCCTTTATTGTATCTGGAACGGTAGCTATTTTTATCGCTTTGTTCACTATTAGTTTTCAAGCCATTGCTGCAGCTATCACGAACCCCATTAAAAGCTTGCGAACGGAATAAGAAGGTTGTATTTCCGACCTGTAAATAAATTAAGCACAGCATGTCAAAATTTTTTACACCCAAATCGTGTTAATTGATTTTAGGTGCTTGATTATCAAATTTTTATGTGTTTGGCATGGAAATCGTTTCCCTTAATCACCAACTCATTAAAAGCAAGGCATTATGTTTAAAAACTATTTGAAAATCGCTTGGAGAAACCTGCTAAAAAGAAAGGTATTCACCACTATAAATATTTTAGGCCTTGCCATTGGTTTTGGAAGCGCTATTTTAATCTATTTGTTTTTAAGCTACCATCTTTCCTTTGACAATTTTCATCCCAACCAAGAACGTATCTACCGTCTGGCTACAGAAGAACGTATGGACAATATTGATTATTCTGCCAGTGTCCCTCCTGCTTTTGCCAAGGTATTTCGTGAGGATTATGCCTATGCTGAAAAAGTGGCCAAGATTGTAGATAGGGATGGCTTGGTCCTTCATATTGATCAAAATGGTCAGGTCGGCAAACACAAAAAAGATATCCTGTTCGCTGAGGAAGATTTTTTCAAGATCTTCAATTTTCCATTGATGAACGGGGACAATGATATTAAACTATCCGCACCCAACACAGCTGTAATTACACAAAGGGAGGCACTTGAACTCTATGGGACTACCAACGTTGTTGGCAAAACCTTTGTTATGGAACATAACGAAACCATTGAGATTACAGGGGTCTTAAAAAATATACCCAATAACTCCTTCATGGATTACGGTATCTTTGTTTCCTTTGAAAACCTTGAACCATATTCCGGGTTTGCCCATGGCGAAAGTTGGGGTGGTATCACCACCAATTTACAGTGCTTTGCCCTTTTAAAGCCCAATCAAGATATTACCAGTATTGAGACTGTGCTACTGGAACTTCCCAAAGAACACAGACCAAATAGCAAGAATACACATATATACAAACTTCAGCCCTTGTCTACAATTCACTTAAATCATGAATATGGTGGCCTAAACCCTAACTTTTTGATCATATTTGGCATCATTGGCATCTTTTTGATCGTCATTGCCTGTATCAATTTCATAAACATTTCTACTGCCCAGGCCTTTTATCGATCTAAGGAAATTGGTATTCGCAAAGTATTGGGCAGTTTTAAAAAACAACTCTTTTGGCAATTTTTAAGTGAGACCTTCCTTATAAGTCTATTTGCCATAGCATTGGGAATTGTTATGGCCCTACTCTTCTTACCAGCCTTTAATACGTTATTTGAAATACAATTGGCCGCAAAAAGTCTTATTAGCGTAAGATTTATAGGTTTCTTAATGCTACTGTTAGTATTGGTGTCTTTTTTATCTGGAAGCTATCCGGGTATATTGTTATCAAGAATAGTCCCCATTTTGGCAATAAAAGGAAAGCTTAATCACAACGATACGGGAGGTGCTGCTACAAGAAAAGTGTTAGTCGTGGCGCAGTTTGTTATTTCCATATCGCTTATTGTCGCCACCTTGGTGATTTCAAGACAGATTGAATATGCAACTAAAACAGATTTAGGTTTTGATAAAGAATCCATAGTAATGCTAGAAGTTCCCGAAATCATGGATTCCAATCAGTTTTATGAGCTTAAGGAACGATTGAAACGTGTGGTGGGTGTACAACAGGTCTCAGGTTGTTTGACCAGTCCAGGGGCGGGGAACACCTTTTGGGATACCACCGTTAAGTATAACAATAGGCCTGAACGGGAAGATTTCAGTATCTCAATAAAAGTTGGAGATGAAGATTATTTAAATGCATTCAACATTCCTTTGGTTGCAGGGCGAAATTTCTTTAAGAACGACTCCATAACTGAAATGCTCGTCAACGAAAAGTTCGCAGAAAAGGTGGGCGTATCATCATTAGAAGAGTTGTTGGGGAAAACACTGGCCGTTAATGGAGAGCGCATTGAAGCCAAGATAGTTGGTATTGTTAAAGACTTTCATGATGGCAGTTTTACGGATGAGATAAAACCGGTATTTGTTGCACCTACCGTGCGATGGTATAATGAACTGGGCATTAAAATCAATCGTCTGAACACTAAAGCTACCCTAAGTCAATTGGAAAAAGAATGGTCACAGACCTTTTCCAACCACATTTTCGATTACCGCTTTTTAGACGAGCGGGTTGCGGCACAGTACGAAACTGAACAAAGGTATTTATCCCTTTCCAAAGTATTTTCAGGTCTGGCTATTTTTATAGGTTGTATGGGGCTGTATGGACTAATATTGTTCTTTGTGGGTCAGCGAAAAAAAGAAGTAGGTATCCGGAAAGTCCTTGGCAGCAATATGACCAATATTCTAACCTTGTTTTCAATGGACTTTTTAAAATTGATCCTTATTTCAGGTGCTATTGCCATTCCCATTGCATGGTATTTTATGGATGCTTGGTTGCAAGGTTACACGTATAGAACCCAAATTCATTGGTGGTATTTTGCCATTGCCATATTGGCGGTGCTGCTTCTTACATTGCTTACTATTAGCTACCAAACCATACGGGTAGCGGTAAATAGCCCAGTAAAAAGCTTGCGGACGGAATAGGAGGTGTGTATTTCTGGTGTCAACAAATTAAGCACATGCTGTCAAATTTTTTTACAAACCCATCATGTGATTATGATTTAAATATTTGATTTTCAAATACTTAATTATTTGGCATGGAAATCGATTGCCTTGATTGTTATCCCACAAAAGGCAAGTCTCCATGTTCAAAAACCATTTTAAAATAGCGCTCAGAAGTATCTTTAAACGTAAGACCTTTACCACCATAAACGTTCTGGGTCTAGCACTAGGTTTTGGAAGTAGCATCATCATTTATCTTTTTGTGCTTCACCACCTTTCTTTTGATACCTTTCACTCCGACTCTGACCGCATATATCGTGTGGTCACCGAGGAGCGCATGGATGCCATTGATTTTACCGCTGCGGTACCCCCTGGATTCACTAATGCTTTTCGTGCGAATTATGGATTTTCCGAAGCAGTAAGCCGGCGTGTTTTTTGGGAGGAACAATTGATCAATATTGGTGCCCAAGGGAGCACCTTGGTCCAATTACGAGAAAATATTTCGTTTGTGGAAGCGCCTTTTTTCTCTATTTTCAATTATCCTTTGGTATCCCAACTGGCGGGCAGAACTTTGGAAGAGCCTAATACGGCATACATTACGGAAGACGCTGCCCTCCGACTGTTTCCAGATGAAGACCCGCTAGGTAAGACCTTTGTTCTGGAAAATATTGAAACCGTGCAGGTAATCGGTGTTTTAAAAACCCTGCCCAAGACCACTTTTGCCAAAGAATCCCTATTTCTTTCTTTTCCAACCATACGTCCGTACAATCAGTTTCTTTTTAGCGATACCTGGGCAGGTATCGATAGTAGATTGGAGTGCTATACCAAGCTCAGGCCCAACCAGTCCGTTGCCCAAATTGAAGACCTCCTTACCGCTCTCCCAAAAGAGCACCGCCCGAATTCAAAAAACACCCACGTATATAAATTACAGGTTTTATCCGATGTCCACTTGGACCATCAGTATGGAGGCTTTGACGTACAGTTGCTTTGGATTTTTAGCGCTATTGGTTTTTTTTTACTGGCCATTGCCTGTATCAACTTCATCAATATTGCCACCGCACAGGGCTTTAAACGCTCTAAGGAAATAGGGGTCCGAAAAGTCTTGGGAAGTCTTAAAACCCATCTCTTTTGGCAATTTATTTCCGAAACTTTTGTATTAAGTCTTTTGGGACTCTTGTTGGGTGCGCTATTGGCCATTGTTGTACTGCCCTACTTTAACGGTTTGTTTCAACTGGAACTTGCGTTACAGGATGCCTTGGACATGCGCTTTATCATGTTCTTGCTTGGGCTTCTATTTCTAGTATCCTTTTTTTCCGGAAGTTATCCTGGGGTCTTGTTGGCCCGTGTACTTCCCGTATTGGCCATTAAGGGAAAATTGAACCCTAACGATACCGGGGGTGAACGTACGCGTAAAATCCTGGTTATCACCCAATTTGTGATTTCCATAGTGTTGATCGTTAGCACTCTGATTATTGGAAAACAACTCCACTTTGCTACCAATTCCGACTTGGGCTTTGATAAAGATGCCATTATCATGGTGGCACTTCCGGATAATGCGGAGACATCCGATCGGGAAACCCTAAGACAGCGCATTTCCACTACAGCAGGAGTACAGCAAGTAACGGCCTGTTTGGGAAGTCCGGGAGCCTCTCCTTTTGGATGGGGTACCAGTGTACAATTTGATAACCGCCCGGAAGCTGAGGAATTCTCCATAGTGGCAAAGTCCGGAGATGAAAACTACTTGGACGCCTTTGGCCTAGAGCTTATTGCCGGTAGAAACTTTGTCCCTAGGGATTCCATAGATGAGACCTTAGTCAACAGGACTTTGGTAAAAAAATTGGGTGTAGACAGCCCAGAAGCGATTCTGGGAAGAACGCTCCATACCAATGGAGGGACCATTGCGGTCAAAATTGTAGGGGTGGTTTCTGATTTTCACGACAACAGTTTTCAGGAACAAATCAGCCCAATTTTTATCGCACCGGTCACCTGGTCTTACTATTCCTTGGGAATTAGGATGGCACCGAAAAATATGGCGGGAACCCTCAAATCCTTGGAAAAAATTTACTTGGACACCTTCCCTGGAGATACTTTTGATTATGACTTTATGGATGCCCAGGTAGCAGAGGAGTATGAAGCGGAGCAACGCCTCTTAACCCTTTCCAGAGTATTTTCTTTCCTAGCCTTATTTATAGGTAGCCTGGGACTTTATGGACTTATTGCTTTTTTTGTAGGGCAGCGAATCCGAGAAATTGGAATTCGAAAAGTATTGGGAAGTTCCGTGTGGCAGATCCTCCAACTTTTTGCCAATGACTTTATCAAATTAGTGGGTATTTCAGGTGTGGTTGCCATACCTATAGCTTGGTACCTCATGGAAAATTGGTTGCAGAATTACGCATATCGGATTCCTATTGACCCCTGGGTCTTTGCACTGGCACTACTCAGTGTTTTACTGCTCACCTTGTTCATTATTGTATTGCAGACCGTAAAATCTGCGACAACCAGTCCTATAAAAAGTCTTAGAACCGAATAAATCATCAATCATGTTTAAAAATCACCTTAAAATTGCTTGGAGGAGCTTAAAAAAGCAGCCTTTTTTTACCTTCCTCAACACCTTTAGCCTTGCAGTTGGTATGGCAGGAGCCCTTTTGTTAGGCCTTTACATTTACGATGAACTGAGCTATGATGCCATGTTTGCTGATGCTAATCGAATCCATCGGGTAAATGCTGATATTAAATTTGGGGGGGAAGTGCACAATACCCCTACGGTTTCCGCTCCCATGGCCCAAGCTTTAATGAGCGATTTACCACAAGTAGAGTTGGCGACGCGTTTTCGAAACATCGGTAGCGTACTAATCAAAAAAAGTGACGAACCGGACAATGTAAAGGAAACAGGAGTCACCTATGCCGAAAACAGTATGTTTTCCATGTTGGGATTGAACCTTCTTTACGGTGATGAAACAACAGCCTTGGATGAGCCCAATACCATGGTGATATCGCGAAGCATGGCCGAAAAGTTCTTTTCTGTGGATCAGGCCATTGGACAGACCATGACTTTGGAGAATGACCTGACATATACTGTAAGCGGTGTTATCGAAGATTTGCCAAAGAACTCCCTTTTAAGGAATCACAAGATATTCTTGGCCATGCCGGGCTATGCAGAAGCCCAGGAAGGCGAATGGGTCAGTCATAATTATTATACGTTGATTAAAATGAAACCGGGAACCCATCCTTCCGACATTCAAAAAGGGATGGAGCGTATGATTGATACCTATGTCATCCCTTATGCGCAAAGGTATTTTCCTGGAATAACAAAGGAACAGTTCGAAGTGGCAGGCAATTATATTAAATACAGCACCCTTCCCCTGACCGACATCCACTTGTACTCGCATAGGTATCCAGAATTTAGCCAGAATGGTGATATTCAAAATCTCTACATTTTGGGTGCAATCGGTATCTTTTTAATTGTTTTGGCCAGCATCAACTTTATGAATCTTTCCACCGCACAATCTTTAAAAAGAGCAAAAGAGGTGGGTATTCGCAAGACCTTGGGATCCGCCAAATTGGGACTGGTACGGCAATTTTTAACTGAATCAGGGCTAATAACCTTTGGTTCCCTATTGCTGGCCCTGATTCTAGCCTCTATTTTACTACCCTTTTTCAATGACCTTTCGAATAAGGAATTGCAAATTCCCTTGACCAACACATTGTTCTTATGCATCCTTTTGGCAACCACTTTTCTATTAGGGCTATTCTCAGGCTGTTACCCTGCCTTTTTTATGTCACGCTTCATCCCTGTAAAAGTACTTAAGGGAAGTGGGGACAATAGCATAGGTGGGGGGCGAACCCGCAACTTTTTGGTGGTCTTTCAATTTTCCATATCCGTTTTTTTGATTATTGCCACTTTGGTGGTCTACCAACAATTAAACTACATTAAAGGAAGGGATGTAGGTTTTGGCAAAAACCAAGTATTGGTCATTGACGATGTTTATAGTATGGATGTGGAAAAGCGGATAACGTTTAAAGAAGTTATAAAGAATTTGGCGCAAGTACAAAACGCCACTTTGAGTAGTTACTTGCCCACCCCGTCATCACGAAGTGATACTTCTTTCTTAAGGGCCGAAAATCGAGATCAGGAGAAGGCCATCAGCATGCAGGAATGGAGGGCAGATTACGATTATGTGCCTACCCTTGGTCTTGAAATCATAGCAGGGCGCAATTTTGACCAACAGTTTGCTACCGATTCCACAGCTATCTTATTGAACGAAACAGCAGTTTCTATTTTAGAAAGCACGCCCGAGAATGTTTTGGGCAAACAATTGGTTTACAATATATCAGATTCAGGTCAAGAAAGAATTTACACCGTAATTGGTGTACTTAAAAACTTCAATTTTGAATCCCTGCGAAATGAGATTGGCGCCTTGAGCATTATGCCAGGCACCTTTGCCAGCCGATTGAACATTAAACTAAAAGAGGGCAACCTCAACAAGACCATAGCCCAAATAGAAAACACGTGGAATGAGATGGCTCCCGGCCAACCCTTCTCCTACTATTTTTTGGATGATTCTTTTAACGACAGCTACGAAGCCGAGCAACGTCTGGGCCAAATTTTTATGTCCTTTACCATCCTTTCCATCCTTATTGCCTGTTTGGGACTATTTGGTCTGGCTACCTTTAACGCTCAAAAACGGGTCAAGGAAATTGGTGTTCGCAAAGTACTCGGCGCCAGTGTTGGACAGATTACCTACCGCCTATCCTTTGATTTTCTAAAGTTGGTGGCCCTGGCCATTTCAGTAGCCTTACCTTTGGGGTGGTTTGCTATGGATCGATGGTTGGAGGACTTTGCCTTCCGAATCAGTATCCCATGGTGGGCTTTGCTCCTCTCAGGAGTATTGGCCGTTTCTATTGCCCTGGTCACCGTAAGCTATCAAAGCATAAAAGCGGCACTGGCCAACCCGGTGAAGAGCTTGCGAACAGAATAAAGTAACTAAACTGTTTTTGTAAATATATTATACAAGTACTGTCAAAATATTTTACAATATTATAGATTGATTTCAATTTAATAATTTGATAATCAATTAGTTATGATTTTGGC
>JBCBZA010000226.1:0-4266 GCA_039815575.1 Bacteroidota bacterium
ATAATTCACTCTTCCATATAGTACAGCACGCGTTCCAACTGGCAAGGTTCTAAATGTTCTAAACCGGTTTCTGCGTCTAACACGCCTTACCTGCCTCCTAGTTTGTCTGCGAATTTGACGGTTATTGGCCTTGGTAGTAACGACTACTGTTCTATTTCTCCTAATTTGGGCATCTGCCGCTTTAGGCGGTAAAAAGAAGGCTAAAATGAAAAGAAAAAAAAGAAGCTGTAAAGATTTCATAGGAAGTGATTTTTCTTCTTAGACACCTTTATCCTTGAAAGGTTTAATCCGAGGTTTATTTTCTTCTCCCCGAACGTTTTTGAGCCTCTGCCTCCTCCATCATTTCACGCATTTTTTTCTGGAACCTATTTTCTTTTTTAGGCTTCTTTTTGTTTTCCTGAATTTGAGCGTGGATTTTATCATTATCCAAAATATAGTTCTTAATGACTAGCATAATGCCGATGGTAATTAAGTTGGATATGAAGTAATATAAACTCAATCCGCTAGCATAATTATTAAAGAACACCAACATAAAAACCGGGGATAAATACATAATAAACTTCATATTGGGCATTCCCGGCTGCTGCTGCATTTGCATGGTTTGACCCGTAGTAAGGGTCATATAGAAAAAGATAGCCACAGAGGCCAATATTGGAAAAAGGCTTACATGATTTCCATAAATAGGTATGGAGAAGGGCAAATTAAAAATAGTGTCATAGGAACTCAAATCCTCAGCCCAGAGGAACGATTTCTGCCTGAGCTCAAATGATGTGGGGAAAAACATGAATAGGGCATAAAAAATAGGCATTTGGAGCAGTGCCGGAACACAACCACTCATTGGACTTACCCCTGCCTTATTATACAACTTCATGGTCTCTTGCTGCTTCTTCATGGCATTGTCCTTGTATTTTTCATTAAGCTCTGTAATTTCCGGCTTCAATACCTTCATCTTGGCCTGAGACAAATAGGACTTATAGGTGACTGGAGAAAGTGCCAATCGTACGGCTATTGTCATCAAAATAATGGCAATGCCATGAGGAAGAAAAGAACTCAGAAAACCAAAGAATGGTGTGAATACGTTTCTGTTGATCCATCCGAAGATACCCCACCCAAATGGAATGGAATCTTCTAAATTAAACCCATCATATTGCCTGAGGACTTTTAGGTCCGTAGGCCCATAATACCAAAACATATTTTGTGACAATTCCCCTCCAGCCATCTCTATAGTTGTTCTGGAAGCATATTCTTTGGTGAATTTTTCTTCTTTGCTTTCTTCATTTACCAGATTCTTGGAGGAAAGTTCAACAACTTTAAAGTTCGTCGCGGTTGCAAGTATGGAACTGAAAAAGTGTTGACGATAGGAAAGCCATTTTATATCCTCTTCCGTCTCCTCATCAAAATCACTACTTTCTGATAGTTTGCTTATTTTCCCTTCATCATGGTTATACGTCAAACGCGTGTACCGATTCTCATAATTTATACTTTTATTATGACGGATTCCTTTTAATTTCCAACCCAAATCAATAGGTTTTGATGCATTGATCACTTCACTAAGTCCTTGGGAACGAATAGTAAAGTCAACCAAATATGCATCAGGTTTCATTTCATAACGGTACTCCAAAAATTGATTGTTTGAAACCTTGGCTTTCATTGAAAGCACCGAATTATCTCCATTCTGGGTCAACGAAGGTTCAAAATAAAGATCCTGGGTCTCCAATACCCTATTGTCATTTGTGGTAAAAGTTAGTCCAAAATCAGCATTGCCATCCTTAACCAAGTATACCGGAATAGAATCAAATGTTACAAAGCCTTTCATCTTAGCCTCTACAATTTGACCACCTTTATTGGCCACTTCCAAGTATAACACCTCATTTTGTAAGACTGTGGTCGATTCGTTCGCTTGGGTAAAACCAAAAGCGCCAACAGCCGACTTATAACCTGCAACGGCCACCGAGTCCTTCAAATCTAAAGAAGGCCTTTCAACAATGACTGGGTCTTCCTTTACCTCTTCTTCCTTTTTCTGAGCTGCTTCAAGCTGTTCTTGCTGGTCCTTTTGGGCTTCCAACTCTTCAGGTGTGGGCTGCCTTAGATACATCCATCCCAACAAAATCCCAAAAATCAATACAAAACCTATAATGGAGTTGATATCCAGTTTTTTTTCTTCCATGAAAATAAATTGTAATTCGGTTCAGTTCTAGACAGCCCGCAAATATATATCCAAAATTGCAGTTTATGCCAAACTGGCATTGGTTTGTTTTTGCTTCTGGGCCAGTACGGCCTTAACAAAACCGACAAATAAGGGATGGGGCTTGGCAACGGTACTTTTGTACTCAGGATGGTATTGGACACCAATGAACCATGGATGTGAAGGTAATTCCACTATTTCAACCAAATTGGTCTGGACATTGAAACCCGTTGCAACCAATCCACCCTCTTCCATCTCTTTTTTAAAATCGTTATTGAACTCAAACCGATGGCGATGGCGTTCCGCAATCAACTCCTGTTCGCCATATACCTCCCTGACCAAACTGCCCTGCACCAATTCACAATCCCATGCTCCTAAGCGCATGGTTCCTCCTTTATTGACCACAGATTTTTGTGCTTCCATTAAACTGATTACGGGAAAAGAAGTTGTTCCATCCATTTCAGTGGAGTTGGCCCCATCCATACCAAGGACATTCCTTGCGAATTCAATGACCGCCATTTGCATGCCTAAACAGATCCCAAGAAATGGTACGTCATTTTCACGGGCATATCGGACGGCCATTATTTTACCTTCTATACCGCGCTCACCAAAACCTGGAGCAACTAAAATACCGTCTAGACCCATTAATTTTTTATCCACATCATTCACCGACAAATGCTCTGAATGTATGGAACGTACATTTACTTTTATTTCGTTTGCCGCACCGGCATTGATAAAAGACTCTAAAATGGATTTATAAGAATCCTGAAGTTCCACGTATTTACCAATAAGTCCAATAGTGACTTCTCCTTTGGGATTTTTATGCCTACTTAAAAACTCATTCCACTGGGTTAGATCTGGTTCCAGGGCATCGGACAAGCCTAATTTTTTTATGGCAACGGTATCCAAGCCTTCTTGCTGCATCATTAAGGGGACATCATATATAGTTGAAGCATCGATGGATTGAATAACGGCCTCTTTTTTTACATTACAGAAAAGTGCCAGTTTTTCACGCTTCTCTTCGGATATTTCGTGTTCCGTTCGACATACAATAATATCAGCCTTTATCCCGCTCTCCATTAAGGTCTTAACCGAGTGCTGGGTAGGTTTTGTCTTCAGTTCGCCGGCTGCTGATAAATATGGGACCAAGGTAAGGTGTACCACAATTCCATTGGTATCTCCCAATTCCCATAATAATTGACGGACCGCCTCAATGTAGGGCAACGACTCAATATCACCAACCGTACCTCCAATTTCTGTAATGACAATGTCATAATCACCACTTTTTCCTAGGTGCTGAATGCGCTCTTTGATTTCGTTGGTAATATGTGGGACCACCTGTACTGTTTTACCCAAAAACTCACCACGCCTTTCCTTTTCAATGACGCTTTGGTAAATACGGCCAGTGGTAACGTTATTGGCTTGCGAAGTGCGAACATTTAAAAAACGTTCATAGTGTCCCAAATCAAGATCGGTTTCTGCACCATCATCGGTAACATAACATTCCCCATGTTCATAGGGGTTTAGCGTACCTGGATCTACATTAATATAAGGGTCCAGTTTTTGTATGGTTGCCCTATACCCCCTGGCCTGCAGTAGTTTGGCTAAAGATGCCGCAATTATTCCTTTACCTAACGATGAAGTCACCCCCCCCGTAACAAAAATATATTTGGTGTCTGACATGCTGAAGTTTCGCTGTTACGGGGCATAAAGTTACAAGATTGAAAGGAAAACGAATGTTATTCGCTGGGAAATTCTTGCTGCAATCTTCGAATAATGGGTTCCAGACCATCAGATTTTAAATCCAGCATGGTTTGCATATGTTCCCCTAAGTTGCCTTTTGGAAATCCTTTTTGCCTAAACCAGACCATATAGGCCAATGGCAAATCTACCAAGTACCGACCTTTATATTTGCCAAAGGGCATTTTATAATGTGCCAATTCCAATAACTTTTGGATGTTGGGTTTCATTTCCATATCCCTATCTAAAATAGTATCTTCCATTTAGAATATATGCCAAATGAAGCGAAGAAATTTTATTTCTGGAGCTACTCTAGCAACCGCTGGTCTAGCCTCTAAGAC
>JBCBZA010000197.1:0-6271 GCA_039815575.1 Bacteroidota bacterium
AATTCTGATGTAATCTTTGCTTTATAAGTTCAAACACGTATTGAATAGTTATCAAGAAAGGTGGAGGGAATAGACCCTATGAAGCCTTAGCAACCCTCGTCTTCGAGAAGGTGCTAAATTCTACCTGCCTAGGGCAGGAAGGATAACAATCATCGATTGATATCGATATTCACTTTCTTATAACTTTTTGATTAGGTCCTCCAAAGGTGGACTTCGTGTTTTTAAACCATTTTTTATCCTTAAAAATTAGAAAACATGAGCAATCAAAATTTTTCAAAAGCAACAAATGCACTTCATGCAGGACATGACACTACACAAACAAGTGGAACTAGGGCGGTGCCTATTTTTCAATCTACTTCCTATGTCTTCAATAACACAGATCACGCAGCCAACCTGTTCTCGTTGGCGGAGCTGGGTTTTATTTACACTCGCCTAAACAACCCTACCAATCAAATTTTACAAGAACGTCTGGCGGCAATTGAAGGTGGTATTGGGGCCGTGGTCTTTGCATCAGGTACTTCGGCCATTTCAACAAGTTTATTGACATTATTGCGAAGCGGTGATCATATAGTAGCCTCCAGCAGTTTGTATGGGGGAACCTTTAACTTATTGAAGGTAACATTACCGCGTCTGGGCATTACCACTACTTTTGTAGATGCATCGGACCCTGAAAATTTTGGAAAGGCCTTACAGGAAAACACACGGGCCATATTCGTGGAATCCCTAGGGAATCCAAAATTGGACGTATTGGATTTAAAAGGAATTTCCGAACAGGCAAAGGCCGCCAAGGTACCCTTTATTGTTGACAATACCGTTGCCACTCCAGGCCTTTTAAATCCTATAGAACACGGTGCCAATCTGGTTATCCATTCCTTGACAAAATATATTAATGGCAATGGAACTGCATTAGGCGGTGCCATTATCGATGCAGGAACCTTTGATTGGGCCAACGGAAAATATCCTGAATTTACGGAACCTTCGGCGGGTTATCATGGCTTGGTATACCACGAAGCCTTGGGAGCTGCAGCCTTCACCTTTAAATTGATTTTAGAGGGACTCCGGGATTTTGGCGGTGCCCTAAGCCCATTTAATGCTTTCCAGATTATCCAAGGGTTGGAAACACTTGACGTGCGTATTAAACAACATAGTAAAAATGCTTTGGCGCTGGCCAAGTGGTTGCAAGATAGGGATGAAGTGGCTTGGGTAAACTACCCAGGTCTGGAGTCTAGTAAATACAAAGCCTTGGCCGATGCATATTTGCCCAAAGGACAAAGTGGTTTGGTCACCTTTGGTGTTAAAGGAGGATTTGAGGCAGCAAAACAATTGACGGATGCCACCAAAGTCTTCTCCTTGTTGGCCAATATTGGAGATACAAAATCATTGATAATTCATCCCGCAAGTACCACCCATCAACAGTTGTCAGAAGAAGAGCAATTGAGTACCGGTGTCTCCCAAGATCTTATCCGCCTATCTGTAGGGCTTGAGGCTATTGAAGATTTGAAAGGGGATTTGGAAGCAGCTTTTGCAGCTATTGACAAATCGGTCTTGGCATAGCTTTCTGTCACTTTGACTACGCTCAGTGATCGCAGCGATGGCTGAGCGCAGTGGAAGCCAAATTGGAATTGAAATGGTATGCTTCAAACGTTAGAACTTCAAAATTTTAAAACCCTGAGCGGTTTTACATTGGATCTCCAATTGTCCTATGAGGTTTTTGGTCAATCCCTACATAATGCTCCTGTGGTTTTGATCAACCATGCGCTGACAGGAAATTCCAATGTTGCTGGTGAGGAGGGCTGGTGGACCGACTTGATTGGTGAAGGAAAAAGTATTGATACCAAAAAATACTCGGTCTTGGCCTTTAATATTCCCGGGAACGGTTATGATGGGTTCGCAATTGATAATTACAAGGACTTTGTGGCTGGGGATGTCGCCCAAATGTTCCTCAAGGGATTGGAATTATTACAGGTTCAAAAGCTCTATGCCATAATGGGAGGTTCCCTAGGTGGAGGCATTGCTTGGGAAATGGCCGTGTTACATCCAGAAATTACAGAACATTTGATTCCCGTAGCATCCGATTGGAAATCCACGGATTGGTTGATTGCCAATTGCCAAATTCAAGAGCAGATTTTAAATAATTCCAAGGAACCGGTGCATGATGCACGCATGCATGCCATGCTGTGCTACCGGACGCCAGAATCTTTCAAAGAACGATTCAAGCGCAGTACCAACGAAGAGCTGAATGTCTTCAATGTAGAAAGTTGGCTGATGCATCATGGCAAGAAGTTGCAGGAGCGTTTTCAATTATCTGCCTATAAGTTGATGAACCAACTTTTGAAGACCATCGATGTCACGCGAAACGGGGAGGTAGCATTTAAGAAATTGCAGGACAGTAAGGTTAAAATCCATATTATCGGTGTGGATTCCGATTTGTTCTTTACCGCCGAAGAAAACAAAGAAACGTATCGCCGAATTGCACAAACCAATCAAAATGTAACGTATGGTGAGGTGCAATCGCTGCATGGACATGACGCATTCTTAATGGAATTCCACCAATTGGAAAATCTTTTGAAGGAAGTTTTTCCAAAGGAAGATGAAAAAGGGTGGAAAATTCTCAAATTTGGTGGTAACTCGTTGGCCAATGGTAAAGGGATAACCAATGTACTTTCCATCATTGCACAAAAGGTACTCTCAGGAGAACGAATTGCTTGTGTACTTTCTGCCCGTGGAAATACTACGGATGCTCTGGAGGAGTTGCTTGAACTTGCAGCTAGCGGTAGGGACTTTAAAACAAAACTCGAGGATTTTAAGGAAGATCAGCTTGTAGGAGCTTCCAATTTTGATATCACCGAAGAAATCAATTTTCTTTCCAAAAAATTGGAGGGTATTGCTTTAATCGGCGATTATAGTCATAAGACAAAAGATGCCGTTCTGGCCTTGGGGGAACTGATTTCATGCCAATATATTTCCCACGGCCTATCCCAAAAAGGTATAAACGCCCATTTTGTAGATGCAAGACAACTGTTCAAAACGAATGATGCGTTTGGCAGCGCAGAAATAGTGGAAGCGGATTCGAAGCGAAATGTAATCACCTATTTTAAGGCCCTGGGAAAAGGTCAAATTCCCATTGTGACAGGGTTTATCGCGTCAAACAAAGAGGAAGAAACCACCACACTAGGAAGAAATGGAAGCAATTACTCCGCTGCCCTTTTGGCCAATTATCTAGATGCCGAAATTGTGTTGAATTATACCCATGTAGATGGTATTTACACAGCAAACCCCGATTTGGTTGATGAGGCTCAAATCATTAAAAACCTTACCTATAGCGAGGCCAACGAGTTGGCCAATTTTGGAGCAAAAATTTTACATGCAAAGACCATCATTCCGTTGCTGGAAAAAAACATTCCGCTACGCATAGTAAACACCTTTAATGCGGATTCCGAAGGAACCTTAATTAGTGCCCAATCCAATAATGGGGGTATCAAATCAATATCGGTCATAGAAAATCAATCCTTGGTTAACTTGGAGGGCAGGGGATTGTTGGGTAAAGTGGGCGTAGACGCAAGGATCTTTAGCAGCTTAAGTAAACGCGACATTAATGTTGGCATTATTTCCCAAGGTTCTTCGGAACGGGGTATCGGCCTCGTGGTAGATACGAATAGGGCGGCGGAGGCAAAAAACGCCTTGAAGGAAGAATTTTCTACGGACTATACCTCTAAAGATGTAAGTGACATCACCATTGAGAAAGATGTGGTTGTTATTTCCATTGTAGGAGAGGATTTGAGTTCCTTCCATAAGCCCTATAATGCCTTAATCAAGAATAAAATTACCCCATTACTTTTCAATAATACATTTTCTGGTAGGAATGTGAGTTTGGTGCTCCAAAAGAAAGATTTGCATAAAGCCCTGAACGTGGTTCACGGACAATTGTTTGGTGTGGCAAAAAAGGTCAATCTTGCTGTTTTTGGTCATGGTACGGTTGGCGGCACCTTGCTTGATCAATTGTTCCAATCAAAAGGCGAAATCGAGAGCAGAAAAGATATTGCACTGAATGTATTTGCCGTGGCCAACTCCAAAAGGGTATTGTTGTCCAAGAATACCATTGATAAGGATTGGAGGGGGCAGTTACAAGCGGAAGGACAACCTTATGAAATTCAGAATATTATCACATTTACTACAGAAAATCATTTAGAAAATCTTATCGCCATTGACAATACGGCAAGTAGTGAATTTGTGGGTCACTATAAGGAATTGATCGAAGCTGGTTTTGATTTGGTCTCTTCCAATAAAATTGGCAATACCTTGGGATTTGATTTTTATGGGAATATCCGGGGATTGTTGCGAAAAAATCAAAAGCAATACCTGTACGAAACCAATGTAGGCGCAGGACTTCCGTTGATTGATACCATAAAATTGTTACACCTTTCAGGTGAAAACATTACCCGAATAAAAGGCATTTTTTCGGGCTCGTTAAGTTATATTTTCAATACTTTTTCAGAAAACGATATCCCATTTTCCAAGGTGGTTTTGGAAGCCATGGAACGTGGCTATACCGAACCGGACCCAAGGGAAGACCTCTCGGGTAGTGATGTAGGAAGGAAGTTGTTGATTTTAGCCCGCGAGCTTGACTTACGTAATGAATTCAGAGATATCTCCATAGAGAACCTAATCCCTGCCCCATTGCAAGAGATGGATAAAGAAGAATTTATTTCGAACATTAGAAACTTAGATTCGAAATTCGAGGAAATTAAATCAAAACAGGGTCCAAATCATGTTTTGCGTTACATCGGGGATTTACATGGCGACTTACAAGACGAAAAAGGCATCCTAGAGGTGAAACTGGTCTCGGTTGAAAAGAGTAGCGCTTTGGGCCAAGTGAAAGGATCGGATTCAATCATTGAGATTTATACGGAATCCTATGGGGATAAACCCTTGGTCATTCAAGGTGCCGGCGCTGGTGCCGCCGTTACGGCACGCGGGGTTTTTGGTGATATTTTAAGAATTGCAGAAAAATTATAGATGAAAGAAAGATTTGAAACCCGGGCCATTCGCAATCAATTGGAGCGAACCCAATATCTGGAGCACTCATCGCCACTATTCTTGACATCTAGCTATGTATTTGAAGATGCAGAAGACATGCGGGCGTCCTTCGCTGAAGAAAAAGAACGAAATATCTATTCCCGGTATTCCAATCCCAATACTTCGGAATTCGTTGATAAGGTGTGTCAGATGGAGAATGCGGAAGCGGGTTTTGCTTTTGCTTCCGGTATGGCAGCCGTGTTCTCCACCTTTGCCGCGTTGTTGGACAGTGGAGACCATATTTTGTCTTCGCGAAGCGTGTTTGGTTCCACACATAGTTTATACACCACATATTTTCCCAAGTGGCATATTAAAACCACCTTTTTTGAAGGTACACATTTGGAAGAATTGGAATCAAAAATCCAACCGAATACAAAAATCATTTATACGGAATCCCCTACCAATCCTGGGGTTGATGTGTTGGATTTGGAATACATAGGCAACATTGCAAAAAAGCACAATATCATATTTATTGTTGATAATTGCTTTGCCTCGCCCTACTTACAGCAACCCATTAAGTTTGGAGCAGATTTGGTCATTCACTCCGGGACCAAACTGATGGATGGACAAGGTAGGGTCTTAGCTGGAATCACGGTGGGCAAACATGACTTGGTTGAGAAAATCTACCGCTTTTCACGGATTACCGGTCCGGCCTTATCACCCTTTAATGCATGGATACTCTCCAAAAGTTTGGAAACCTTGGCCGTTCGTGTGGATAGACATTGCGAAAATGCCCTAAAGTTGGCCGAACTTTTAGAAAACCATCCCAATGTCAACTGGGTAAAGTATCCGTTTTTAGAGTCACATCCCAACTATGAAATCGCTAAGAAGCAGATGAAAGCTGGCGGTTGTGTCGTCGCCTTTGAAGTCAAAGGAGGTCTTAAGGCGGGTCGTACATTCTTTGATGCCATACAGCTACTTTCCCTTTCTGCAAATTTGGGTGATTCTAGAAGTATTGTTACCCATCCTGCTTCAACAACGCATAGCAAACTATCCGAAGAAGAACGTTTAAAAGTTGGTATCACGGATGGGATGGTCCGGGTATCCGTTGGACTGGAACATATTGACGATATTATTGCAGATATAGAACAGGCCTTGAGACCATAAATAATACCAACACTCTTTTCTATTTCCCTTAATTTTGATTCAAAATACGCAGGTGGGTAAACCATAGTTTAATAACAAAGATCCTTGG
>JBCBZA010000025.1:0-33047 GCA_039815575.1 Bacteroidota bacterium
AGAAGAATCGGGTCAATGCCGTTAATGCCGTAATGTTTAGGTTGATCATAGCAAGATCTTGTTCCCATGCCCGCTCATGAAATTTTCCATGTCCGCCAAAACCAGCATTGTTGATGAGATAGTCAATTTGGATTCCTGTGGCTCCCACCTCATCATAAATCTGTTTCGCCGCATGGGGATCCGTAAGATCCTTGACAATAGGTCTTACCGCTACGCCATGTTTATTTTCTAATTCGGATTTCAGGGATTCGAGCTTGTCCTTACTTCTTGCGACCAACACCAAATCCCCACCTTTTTCAGCATGGATTCGTGCCAATTCCTTTCCGATCCCACTTGATGCTCCTGTAATTAATGCTACTTTTTTCATGTCTTTGATTTATTTAAAGTGAGTACTTACTTATTTTTTAATTTAAATTTTTTTACACCTTGTATTTTTTTAGTAAAAATATTTTTAACGGTTCTTGGGTTTCAAATCCCTGCTTGATAATCCCTCCAGCAATTCCCTCCAAGGAATGGTTCAAGAGTTCGGCTTCGTTTTTTGCTTCTTGATACCCCAGTTCTTGAAAGGCCCATTCCAACTTGTCAATAAATGGTTGCATTTTTTCTCGACCTGAAATCTCCAATTCCCACTTTAGCTTAAATTGCAGTTTCCAGAAATGATATTCACTTTCATCAACTTCAAAGGGTAGAACAATGGCTTTTCTAAGAATTTCCTTTGGACTTTGTTCCATAAGAATATGGGCGTACAAAAGGGTCACTTTTTCAAAGGCCTGTTCCAAAATGGCGTCCAATAAGCCTTGCTTGTTTTTATAATGTCTAAAAATTAACCCTTCGGATACGCCAGCATGCTTCGCTATTTTGTTCGTAGAAACGGCGACATATCCTTCATTGGCAAAGAGCTCTAGGGCAGTAGTTACTATGCGGTCTTGTTTCTCAGTCATTAAAGTGAGTAATCACTTGCAAAAATATATTATTTTTTTAAAAAACAAAGCTAACGGTAAAAAATTATAGTATGCTTTTTAGCCTTTTAATGATGGTCTCGGACAAAGTATAGGGAGGATAGCGGACGGGAATATCAAAAAGAAAAGGTTTTTTTACTATTGATTTTTTATGGGAAAAAAGCTGAAACGAATATTCTCCATGATAGCCTCCAAATCCTGAACTGCCAATTCCCCCAAAAGGCATTTTCTTATTGGCAATATGTATCACACAATCATTGATTACCCCTCCACCAAAAGAATGGTTTTGCATCATTTCATTCTGAAATTTGCCTCGCTTGGAAAAAACATAAAGGGCCAAAGGTTTTCCAAATCGGGATAAGTACGAATCGATTTCTTCTTTTTTATCGTACCCATAAATGGGAAGTATGGGACCGAATATTTCATCTTCCATTACCGCGGAATCAAACGCCGGGGCATCAATTAAGGTTGGGGCGATATATTGATCACCATCATTATATTGTCCTCCCCACATCACCTTTTCATCTTTTAGCATGGTCTTTAGTCGATTGTACTGATTTTTGGTAGCTATTCGAGCCAAATGTGACGAAGCCTCGATATCATCACCATAGAACTGGTACACGGTTTTTTTGATTGCTTCCACCAATCGGTTCTTTACCTGGTTCTGTACAAGAATGTAATCTGGTGCAAGACAGGTTTGCCCGGCATTTAATAATTTTCCCCAGGTAATGCGTTTGGCAGCAACCGATATCGATGCACTATCATCAACAATACACGGATTTTTGCCACCTAGTTCCAGAGTTACTGGAGTAAGGTGTTTCGCTGCACTTTGATATACTATTTTACCCACACGTGTGCTGCCTGTAAAAAAGATGTAATCCCACTTATTTGATAGTAATTCCTGTGAAGCATCAACTCCACCTTCAATAACACATACATGACTGGAATCGAATGCTTCACTGATAATTTCAGTCAGGATTTTTGAAGTTGCCGGGCTTAATTCAGAAGGCTTTAGCACTATGGTGTTACCGGCAGCTAATGCCCCAATCAATGGAGAAATGGCTAACATAAAAGGATAGTTCCAAGGAGAAATTACCAATACGTTTCCAAAAGGCTCGTATTGAATCCAATCCTTTGAAGGAAAACTCCCTAGACTCCCAGCTACTTTTTTAGGTCTGGCCCAAAAATCCATATGGGCCAGAATGTATTTTAATTCAGCAAGAACAAATTGGGTTTCACTGACCAAACTTTCAAATTTTGGTTTTTTAAAATCAAGATATAGCGCATTGCAGATGTCGTCTTCTCTTTTTTCAATGACCTTTTTCAATCTTTTCAAAGCCTGTTTTCGGTAGGCAACCTCTTTGGTTCTGCCCGTTTTGAAGAAATCATGTTGCTTTGTGTATGTTGATGAAATTTGGGAATCCATTCGTTGGGAATTAATTGGAGTAATTCGTTAAATATAGTGGTAATTGAAATATTTTAGGGGTATGGAAATAGATTTGAAATCGAGTTTTGGTTCCACTTTTGAAACCTTCCTGCTACAAGAAATCGAAGAGGTGGGAATTGCTATGGATTTTTCAGAAGGCGAAAAAGTCATGGAAATAGGTGAATACATTAAGGGCATGCCACTGTTGGTTTCTGGGGTTATAAAAATCCTTAGGGAAGATAACGAGGGTGATGAACTGTTACTGTATTATCTTGAGCATGGGGATACCTGCAGCATGACCATGGCATGTTGTTTGGGCGACACAAAAAGTGAAATACGTGCTATTGCAGAGACAGATATTTCCCTGGTTTTGGTCCCTATCCGTAAAATGGAGGAGTGGATTTCCAAATACCGTTCTTGGCGGAACTTTGTGTTTGAAAGCTACCACAGCAGGCTCAATGAATTGTTGCACACCATAGACAGTATCGCTTTTAAGAATATGGATCAGCGATTGGTAGACTATTTAAGGGAAAAGGCACGCATTAACCAATCCAATATCGTTAAAAACACCCATCAGGAAATTGCTTACGATCTCCATAGTTCCCGTGTGGTCATGTCACGCCTACTAAAAAAATTGGAAGTAATGGGGAGGATAAAACTCCATCGCAACTCTATTGAATTGGTGAATCTTTGATTGCACCCCCTCCTTTTTACAGGTAACCAAAAGCAGTCGTTATACCGTTTAGGAAGTTCGCTGATTGGGCCTGGCAATGCATGTGTAGTGCTTTAGCTATATCAATCTTGGATTTGGATAATTATCAGATTGGTCCTCAACAGTATGGTCCAAGCAGGTAAAGTCTTTTTCGACCAATAGGGATAGATTGCTATTGTCATTCCAATTCACGGAATTGCTATAACCCACCCTATCACTTCTGGCCCATCCTTCCTGTTCCGATTTTGGAAAATATATCGTAATAGTGTCATTAACAAAATCAGCCTCGAGCTCAGGTATTCCGTTTTTCGCAATCAGTGCATAGGTAAAAGCTTTGGAACGAAAATAAGTTCTCTCAGTGAAGCTTCCAGTTTTACTAAAAGTTTCCACTTCTTTTTTGGTAAGGCGAAACCGCAATGAATTTCCCTTTATCCTAATCTTCATAGTATTCCTATTTTTTTGTCATTCCCCACAAACAGATTTTTTAAATTTATTTTTCCTTTTTACTCACCAATCCTTTTGTGAACGCGTTTAATGTTTCCACCTTTTCCTCAAAATCACCTTTTATGGTTTTGCGGTATTGATTTAAGTTCTTGACCAAATCATCAATATTTTCTGGAATTACGTCCTCAAAAAACTGTCGCAAACGTTTGGCGGTGGTAGGGGATTTGCCATTGGTGGAAATAGCGACCTTAACATTGCCCTTGGTCACAATGCCACCCATATAAAAATCACAAAATGGCGGATTGTCCGCCACATTCACCAAAAGGGAACGCCTTCTACAATCATGATAGACTTTCTCGTTGACTTTGGGACTGTCCGTTGTGGCAATCACAATATGTTTCTTCTTTAAGAAGCGTCTGTGATATTTTCCGTGGTACATCTTTACCCCATACTTTTTGGCCAAAGCGATGGTCCCTTCCCGATACATTGGGGAAACCATTTCGATCACCGCATTGGGGCTTGATTTCAGAAGAAATGTTAATTTCTCTTCAGCCACATTGCCTCCTCCAACAATCAAAACCTTTAGGTTATTGACTTTTAAGAAAACCGGATACAGTTCATTACGCTCCATGTACCATTTCTTTTTCGTGATTCAATTTGTAATTTAAGGTCACCCTTGTTCCCTGACCTGGGATCGATGTAAAAAACAGACGTCCGTTGATGTATCCCATACGTTCTTTCATAAAGAATACACCCATGCCCCCTTCGCTGTTGTTTCTTGGGGGCTTTTCAAGTATTACCGTATCAAAGCCTTTTCCGTCATCATCAATGACTACACTGAGCAAATCTTCGGTCACATTCAGGGTAACCAAAATATAATTCGCCTCAGCATATTTAATGGCATTGTTCACTGCCTCTTGGGTAACCCGATAAATATTGGTTTCGGCCAAGGGTTCAAATCGAATAGCTTCCTTGGCTTTGTTTTCAAACAGGATTTTTTTCCCAGTGAGCTTGCTCAATTCCTGGGTCATTTTTTGCAAAGCAGGAAAAATGCCATGGTCGTCAAGCTCAGGGGGTGTAAGGTTAAAAGTAGCTGTCCTAACCCCTTTGATGAGTTCTGAAGTCAATTCCTTTAAGTAATTGATTTTTTCCTTGGTCTTTGCTTTCTGTTCGGGGTTTATGGATTCAATATTAAATTTAAGGGCGGTCAACATTTGTCCAATACCATCGTGTATGTCCTTGGCAATCCTTTTGCGCTCCTCCTCTTGACCTGCCACTACCTGACTCGCCTGCAACTGCTTCTGTTTCATACGTTGCTCATAGTTCTGTTTGGTAAGCTGTGTCACCTTGTGCTGTGTTCGTTTACGTTCCGTAATGTCTGAGCATAGAATTAAAATACTTTGTTTGGCCCGGGATTGATAAATAGGAATAATGGACATTTCCAGCCAAATACGTTCATTGGATTTGGTAGTAATTTCAATTTCTTCAATGCGGATACTCTTACTTCGTGAGGATAATACTTCCTTTAAATATTGTTGTTGCCCGTCGTCCTGGGTTAAAATTTCTGCCAGGTGCAGCTTCGGGGATTTATCGGTTTCCCCTAAAAGGGTAAGGAACTTTTTGCTCATAAAGACCACTGAACCGTCCATATTAATGTTGGCAAAGAGAGCGGCGTTGTCAATGGCAAAGTTGAGTTCCTGAAGTTCACGAAGTGATTCTTCTTTCTCCCTAAAGATCTTTTTTATTTTTTTATTGTCCTCTTCGGACTGCTGCCTGCCCTTTAAAAGGGTGGAAATGGTTTCGCGTATTTGAATGGACAAGGGCCTAAAAATGAAAAGTACTTCAAGCAATAGAATCAACAAGGATACCCCAAGTAGCAGGTACTCCTTTAGTTTTAATTGTTGCAACTGTTGTTTGCTTATGGCATCATATTCATTGACAATAGCATCCATTTTTTGGAGAAACTGTTGTTCATTGACCAGGATATTTTTGAGTTGTGAATCAATGGCTATCACCCCGGAATCATTCTTTGTTGAATGGGCTACTATGATTTCTTCAGCAGAAGCTACCATTGCTGCATGATGTGGGGAAACGTCCTTGAATAAGGCTATGATGGATGCATTGTTCTCTTTTGGCAATCCGATGCTATCATTACCGTTTTGCAATCCTTCATGGGAGGTCTTCCACACATAAAGGGTCTTTTTGAGTTCATGGACCACTACCTGTTTTTCTTTTTTGCTGAATTGGCCCGAATTTAATTGTAAGGCTTCCTTGACCAATTTTTGACTATAAGCACGTTGCCTCCCCGCAACATTGATGACCCGGGAGTCATCCAATTGGGAATCCAGATGTTGCTGAATCAATATTTGCGCAATGATTACGGTAAGGGCAATAGCTGCCAAAGCCCCTAGATACCATTTGCGAACACGTTGAAAGGTCTCCGTATCCAAGCCGGGATGCTGTCCTGTTGGTTGTATCCTTTCCTTATTCTGCATTTCATTTCATTTAAGCAATGGCTTTATGAACCAAATCCGCTCCACGACCGGAGAAATGTAATTGCAATGCCGCTTCATGACCTTTCTGTGACATTTTCTTCCATGTTTTTTGAAGGATGGATATGATTTTGGCATCATCGTGTTTTTCAAGAAATGGTTCATAATAAAATTTCAAGAATACCAGACAGATGACATCTTCCATGGTCTGGGTGTCTGCGTCCCGTTTAAGTTTCTTTTTGAGCAATAAAAAAGAGACCCTATCAATAAGCTTGGGGGTATATCCCACCTCTGCCAGGATTTCGCTAGCCTTTTGGGCATGGAATTTTTTTAATTCTTGGCGCCATTGTAAATAGCCCGAACGATTCATTTCGTAAGACTCCCGGGGAATCTCCCATCTACAAATATGCTGGCAACGTGCGGTAAGCTTCAGGGCCTCGGAAGCTTCCGGTTCAAAATCGTTGAGTATTGCAGTCATACGTCGGGCATACAATAATTCTTTGGGGTGTTCCCTTCCCTTGAATATTTCGGTATTGGGGTCTTGGGCATTGGCTTCATCAAAACGAGCAAAAGCTTCGATTAGTTTTTGGGATGCCTCCATAGGGGTAGTTTCTCGTCATTCTGAAAAACCAAGATACACAAAACCCGCCTCTATTTTTACAGGATAGGTAGCCAGTGCTGGTAAATCCCCATTTAAGTTTTCACCAGTCTCCAATGAAAATGTTTTTTTGTGTAGGGGACATGCCACTTTGGGGATGCCATTATAATCTCCAATCATTCCCCGGCTCAATACCATTTCTTGCTTTTCCGGTGATAGGTTCTGACAGGCATACCACGTATTAAGTCTATCAAAATTGAATATGGCAATTTGTAAGTCCCTGTACTTTACACAGGCTCCGCCATCTTTTGGAAAAGCGTCTACAGGCGCTGCTTTAAACCATACTCTGACATCTTCTTCTTTAACTGTCTTATACTTTGAAACCAATGGGTCCATAATTGCATTCATCATTTCCATGTATTGTTACAAAACCTTTACCCATTGTTTGGGCATTTTTTGTTCCCGCATCGGCACAAAAACCAGGTTGTCATCTTCTTCTTCACTGTTCACAAAATGATTGAAACGTTTCATCATTTCGGGGTTGTTGATTGCTTGCTTCCATTCACACTCATATTTGTTGACAAGGGTCTGCATTTCCTTTTCCAGATCTGCTGCAATACCTATTTTATCATGAATAATGACCTCTTTTAGGTAATCCAACCCCCCCTCAAGGGTCTCGAGCCACGCCGCTGTTCGTTGTAAAGGTTTTGCCGTGCGCATGTAGAACATTAAAAAGCGATCTACATAGCTCACCACAGTTTCATTGTCAATCTGTTCGGCCAATAACTGTGCATGACGTGGGTTTGCTCCACCATTTCCACCAACATAGAGGTTCCATCCCCCTTCAACCGCAATTAAACCAAAATCCTTGCCCCTTGCTTCGGCACATTCCCGGATACAACCAGAAACGCCTCCTTTAATTTTATGGGGCGCACGAATGCCCCGATATCGATTCTCCAATTCAATGCCAAAACTTACACTCTCATCCATGCCATAGCGGCACCAAGTAGAACCGACACAGGTCTTAACTGTCCGAAGGGATTTTCCATAGGCATGTCCGCTTTCAAAGCCATGACCAATTAAATCCTTCCATATTAAGGGTAACTGCCTAAGCGTAGCACCAAATAAATCAATACGCACACCGCCGGTGATTTTGGTATATAGATCATATTTTTTGGCAATCTCCCCAAGGGCAATCAGTTTGTTGGGCGTTATCTCTCCCCCTGGAACCCTGGGAACGACAGAATAGGTGCCATTACGCTGAATATTGGCCAAAAAACGGTCGTTGGAATCTTGAATGGCGTATTCCTTATTAGCTGTATCTGCATGTATGGTCGCCATTAGGGAAGCTACGACGGGTTTGCAAATTTCACAGCCGTGGCCGCCATTACCATGGGTATCCAATACCTCATTAAAGGTTTGATATCCTTTTACTTGTATAATGTCATATAATTCTTGGCGATTATAATTAAAATGTTCACAGATATGGTCTTTGACCTCAATTCCCAAAGATTTTAAAGTGGCATCGGTTAGATTTTTGAGCATGGGTTTACAGCCACCGCAACCCGTTCCTGCCTTTGTGCAACCCACAACACCGGACAAATCCGTGGCATCCCCATTTTTAATAATGCCACATATTTGTCCTTTGGTCACACTTTCGCAAGAACATATTTGAGCGGTATCTGGTAAGTCCATAACATCCCCCAAAGCACCTTCGCCTTCCGTAGTCGGCAAAATTAATTGGGCAGGATCTTTTGGAAGGGTCATACCATTGAGGTACATCTGATGCAGTATGTTATAATCCTCTGCATTACCCACCAAAATCCCCCCAAGCAGGGTTTTGCCATCATGACTTATGTTGATTCGTTTGTACAAGTGTTGGGTCTTGTTCTCATAAATAATGGAGTGCCCTTTGTGCGTGGGCATAAATGGCGCTCCAAAACTGGCCACATCCACACCGATAAGTTTAAGTTTCGTGGACATATCAATATCGGCAACCATTTTTACATCATGGTTCCCCACAATTTGATTGGCCGCCACATTGGCCATGTCATAACCAGGGGCAACAAGACCGTAAATCATTTGATTGTAAAGTGCTACTTCACCAATGGCAAAAATGGAAGGGTCAGAAGTTTGCATTGTATTGTTGACTACAATCCCCCCGCGTGTTCCCGTTTCCAGTCCGCAGGTTTTCGCCAGCTCGTCCCTGGGGCGAATCCCAGCAGAAATAATGAGCATATCCACATCCAATTGGTCGTCTTCGCCAAATTCCATTCCAGTAATGCATCCATTACCCAGAATTTGGTTCGTTGCCTTACTTAAATGAATGTTGATGCCCATGGACTCTAAAGTCAATTGTAAGACAGCACTACTTCGGGCGTCCAGTTGTCGTGGCATAAGTTTCGGGGCAAACTCTACTACGTGAGGTTCCAAACCCATGTCCATGACTGCTTTTCCTGCTTCAAGCCCTAACAGTCCCCCCCCAAGAATCGCAGCTTTTCCATTGGTTTTGGTAGCATTGATTTTTTTAGCATAAGCCAGCATTCCTTCCAGGTCCTCGACGGTACGATACACGAAGACCCCGTCCTTTTCAACTCCTTTAATGGGGGGCACAAAAGGTACGGAGCCTGTTGCCAATACGAGATAATTGTATGAATGGTGTTCACCCGATTGGGTATAAATGATTTTCGCCCCTTTATCAATAGATTGAATGTATTGGCCGATAATCAATTCAATGCCATTTTCACTGTACCAAGAGGCGGGAGCAAGCTCCAGGGATTGCGCATCCTGATTTTCAAAGTAAGCGCTTAGGTGAACCCTATCGTAAGCCGGTCGGGGTTCTTCCCCAAACACCACAATGTTGTATTTCCCTTTTTCATCAAGGCCAACCATTTTCTCGCAGAATTTATATCCTACCATACCGTTGCCAACAACCAGTATCGTTTCCATTGCTTCGATTTTGAATTACAATTATACGTATAAATACTTAATTTTATTTAATAAGAATGAAATAATTACGTATTATTGCGGCAATATTAAAAACTGACTACGTATTTTAGGATGATGTCCAAAAAAGGGATACAAAAAAAAGTATTGTTGGTAGGGGCAGGCCCAGGTAGGGAAGACCTTATTACCTTGGCGGGTTTACAAGCGATTCAGAATGCTGATGTTATTTTGTATGATGCCCTGGTCAACCCTAACCTTCTAAAATATGCTCAAACCACAGCACAGCTGATATACGTAGGAAAACGTTGCGGAAAACATAACCTTAGTCAACTTCAAATAAATACGGTGTTGTTGGAACAGGCCCTATCCCGCAACGTGGTAGTTCGCTTAAAAGGAGGTGATCCTTTTGTATTTGGGCGCGCTTCTGAAGAGATAGAATATCTAGAATCTTTTGGGATTTCCGTTGAGGTTATTCCAGGGGTTACGAGTGCTATTTCTGTTCCCGCAGGTCAAGGAATCCCGTTGACCAAGAGGGGTGTCAGTACCAGCTTTTGGGTCATGACGGCCACAACAAAAGATGGCAATTTCTCTAACGATTTGATATTGGCTTCTAAATCCTCGGCTACTTTAGTATTGCTCATGGGGGTTAGAAAAATTGGTAAAATCGCTCAAACTATAGGTAAATACAGACCTGGGCTAACTCCAATCGCCCTAATTCAAAATGGAACCCTTTCCAATGAAAATTGTGTCACGGCCACCTTGTCGAGCGCGGTTCATGCCTTTTCTAAAATAGATGTAACCCAACCTGGGGTCATTGTTGTGGGTGATGTGGTTGCTGACCATGCTTCCTTTTATGATGAGGAAATACAACGGGTGTTATACTCTTATTTGTAAGGACATCATTCCTCTTAGCCTCCTTTCCTATTGTTTAAAAATTAGCATATGTGGAATCCTGTCTCGCTAAACTCGACTTGAAAATTGCTGATTTGACAATCCATAGGACAAAGAATTTTGAATCCCTCAAAATCTATAGGTTCTAATTTTTGATGTTTGAAATCCATGCACACTACGTAATTAAAATACAAATTAAGTATTAATACGTATTTATTATACGTATTTTTGTCCTGTTGGTTAAGTATTCAACTTTAAAATATAGAACAATGAAATCAATTCTAACTAAAATCTTAAGCCTGAGTGTTGCTGTTTTATTGGTGGCCTGTGGTGGTAAGAAATCGAAAAAAAATGGGGAAATCGCCAAAGCTGATATTCCCGCAACGTCTTTGGAAATTGAAAAACCTCAATTAACTTTTGGTTTTATCAAACTAACGGATATGGCCCCTCTGGCCATTGCCAAGGAAAAAGGTTTTTTTGAAGATGAAGGCCTTTTTGTTTCCGTTGAAGCGCAATCCAATTGGAAAAACGTACTGGACCGAGTCATCGACGGACAGTTGGACGGTTCCCATATGCTGGCGGGACAGCCCATCGCTGCGGGTGCTGGATTTGGTAGGCAAGCGGAATTGGTTACTCCCTTTTCCATGGATTTAAATGGAAATGGGATTACGGTTTCCAATGATGTATGGTCAAAAATGAAACCCAATGTTCCCAGGGATGCAGAAGGGAAACCTATTCATCCCATTAAAGCGGATGCCCTAGAACCTGTAATCAGTTCCTATAAGAACAGTGGAAAGCCTTTTAAAATGGGGATGGTATTTCCTGTTTCCACCCACAACTATGAAATACGATATTGGTTGGCTGCCGCTGGCATCCACCCTGGCATGTATACTGCGGACAACGTTCAAGGTCAAATTGATGCTGAGGTACTATTATCTGTAACCCCACCCCCTCAAATGCCAGCTACTCTAGAAGCGGGGACCATTTATGGGTATTGCGTTGGGGAGCCATGGAATCAACAGGCGGTTTTTAAAGGTATAGGGGTTCCCGTAACTACCAATTATGACATTTGGAAGAACAATCCCGAAAAGGTGTTTGTCATGACGAAAAAGTTCGTGGATGAGAATCCCAATACGGCCATTGCAGTAACCAAAGCATTGATTCGTGCAGGCAAATGGTTGGACGAGCCAGGAAATCGTGCCGAAGCGGTAAAAATACTTTCCATGCCACAGTACGTTGGTGCGGATGAAGTGGTTTTGGCCAACTCCATGACGGGTACTTTTGAATTTGAAAAAGGGGACAAACGCTCCATGCCCGACTTCAATGTGTTCTACAAGTACAATGCAACCTATCCGTTCTATTCCGATGGTATTTGGTTTTTGACCCAAATGCGTAGATGGGGACAAATTCCTGAGACAAAACCTGCAGCATGGTATGGAGAAACCATCAAGGATATCTACCGTCCGGATATCTGGAAAAAAGCGGCCGACCTGCTTGTTACAGAAGGACATATTCCTGCTAGTGACATTCCAGAGACGGATGGCTACAAACCAGCCACATCCGATTTTATCGATGGCACCACATATGATGCCAAAGACCCCATTGGCTACATCAACAGTTTTGAAATAGGAAACAAGGACGATTCATCTTTATAATATCCACGTCATGAAGCAAAGTGTTACCGTAAACAAAACAGAGGAACTCAAGCTAGCTGCAGCACTGAAAGTATTGTTGACCAAGGTCAATATCAAGGTTCCAAAATTCAATGGAAAATCGGTATTGCGCAAAATATTGGTTCCCTTAACATCTATAGTGGCCTTTGTCATAGTATGGCACTTTGGGGCGAAAGCGTTATTTAACATTGAGGCAGATTTTAAAATTCAGAAGGCATTGACCGAACAGGGGCAGTTAGCTGCGGATGAGATGGAGGCCTGCGTTGCATCAGGGGATGTTAGTTGTCAGCCCAACACCTTACCTTCTCCGAGTCAGGTATGGGCTTCCTTTAATACTTTGATTGCGGACCATAAAGTCATCAGTGCAGATAAATTGGCGTTTAAAGAAAAAACGGCTGCTATAAATGAAAAGCGCATTGCAGAGGGAAAAGACCCAATTACCTACACAGGTCGTCCTTCCTTTGTGGATCAAATTTTTACAAGTCTTAAAACGGTATTTGCGGGTTTCGTCTTGGCATTCCTCATCGCTGTTCCTATAGGAATTATCATAGGATTAAGCCCAACCTTACGGAATTCCTTCAACTGGCTGATTCAAATCTTTAAACCCGTGTCACCCGTAGTATGGTTGCTTTTGGTTTTTATGATTGTGAAGACGATGACAAAGGATTCCAATCAGGATAGTGCCTTTATCATTTCGTTCATTAGTGTGGGCCTTTGTGCCATGTGGGCCACTTTGGTCAATACAGCTATGGGGGTTTCCTCAGTGGATAAGGATTACATCAATGTGGCCAAGGTCCTAAAATTGGGGCCCCTGCAAAAGGTGTTCAAGGTAATTTTGCCTTCATCATTGCCCTTAATTTTTACAGGACTCCGGATTACCCTTTCGGTGGCCTGGATGGTTTTAATTGCTATTGAACTGTTGGCACAAAGTCCTGGACTAGGTTCTTTTGTATGGGAAGAATTCCAGAATGGTGCCAATGATTCCAACTCCAAGATTATAGTGGCAATGTTCGTCATAGGGATCATCGGATTTCTGCTAGATCGAATTATGCTGGTTGTTCAAAACATGGTGTCCTTCAATAAAAATGCAACAGCTTAAACCCGAGGATATGGCATATTTGGAACTAAAGAACGTCGGCAAAACCTATGGTAAAGGTGTCGGTAGTACAGAGGTACTACGGGATATTAACCTAAGGATTGAAGAGGGGGAATTTGTAGCCATTGTAGGGTTTACAGGAAGCGGAAAAACCACTTTGGTCAACCTAATTAACGGTTTGCTAAAGCCTACCAGCGGTGAAGTATTGTACAAGGGTGTTCCCGTTTCAGGAACCAGCCATGAACGTGGTGTTATTTTTCAAAACTATTCCCTACTGCCTTGGTTGAGCGTAGGTCAAAATGTGGCCATGGCAGTGAAGGAAGCCTTTCCCAAGAGTAGTAAAAAGGAAGTCAAAGAGCGCGTGGTGGACTATGTTGAAATGGTGAACCTTTCTCCGGCCATTAACAAAAGGCCAAAGGAACTATCTGGAGGTATGCGCCAACGGGTGGCCGTGGCAAGAGCCCTCGCCATGAACCCTGAAATGATCATTATGGATGAACCCCTTGGCGCTTTGGATGCGCTTACCCGAGGAAACCTCCAGGATGAGATTTTAAAAATATGGAGCAAGGACAAAAGAACGGCCCTTCTGATCACCAATGATGTGGACGAAGGCATCTATATGGCAGACAGGATTATTCCCCTAAGGCCTGGACCCAATGCCACGCTAGGTCCAGAGTTCAAAATTAATATTGAACGACCCAGGGATAAAACCGAGTTGAACGATAATCCAGAATATAAGAAAACCAGAAACGCCATCATTGAATACCTCATGGGCATTGGTGAAGAGCGAAAATCAGCATCGAGGAAAGTATATGAGCTTCCTGATTTGAGTCCAAAAAGTTTTGTAGCCTAAACAAATTTCAGAAAGTAATGAAAGCACACCCAGAAGAGAAGATCAACACCAAATACCATGAGAACGGCATTTTCTTTCCTTCGGAAAAAATAATGTTGGATTTAAGGGATTTAAAAAAAGTCTATCCAACGCCTAAGGGAGACTATGTGGTGCTGGAACATTTGGACCTTCAAATCCTAAAGGAAGAATTTGTTACCATCATTGGCCATTCCGGTTGCGGAAAGACCACCATGCTTTCCATGATTGCGGGGCTCAATGAAATTTCAGGAGGTCATATTTCAGTTTTGGGTAATCCCATCAAAGGTCCTGGACCTGATCGGGGTGTTATCTTCCAAGCACCGAGCCTAATGCCTTGGATGACCGCCCTGCAGAATGTGATGTTAGGGGTGAATCGTGTATTTCCACATGCTTCCAGAACACAACGAAAGGACATTGCGACGTATTATTTGGATAAAGTAGGTCTTGATGGTGCTTTTCATAAAAAGGCCAATGAACTATCTCAAGGCATGCAACAAAGGGTAGGGATAGCCCGGGCCTTTGCCATTCAACCAAAAGTGTTATTGCTGGATGAACCCTTTGGCATGTTGGATTCCTTGACCCGTGGAGAGCTACAGGATATCCTTATTGAAATATGGAACAAAGAAAAAATTACAGCGGTCATGATTACCCATGATGTGGATGAAGCCATTTTTTTAGCTGATCGGGTAGTCATGATGACCAGCGGTCCAAGGGCCAAAATAGGGGACGTCCTTACGATTGATTTTGAACGTCCCAGAACACGTAAAGCCGTTTTGGACCATAACGATTATTACAACTACCGAAAGCACCTTATTGATTTTTTAGAACACTGACCATTCAATTTTGTATAACCACTAACGAAAGACTAATGAAAAGAAAGCTAATAGTAGTAAGCAGCCTAGTGCTCTTATCGGCACAATCCATAGTAGCACAATTCACACTTGATGCGCAGTTCAGACCGCGGTCTGAATACCGAAATGGATTTCAATTCTTACAACAAGAAGGTGCTGACGCTGGTTTTGTGACCAACACCCGCGCAAGGATCGGGGCAAAGTATAAAACCCCGTCTTACGAAATCTACATCAATATCCAGGACGTCCAAATTTGGGGGGAAAACCCTCAAATAGTGCCCATTGATGCCAATAACTCCTTTTCCTTATTTGAGGCTTGGGCAGAACTGCAATTCGGTCAAGGGTGGTCCACAAAATTAGGTCGTCAGGTCTTGTCCTATGATGACCAACGTTATTTTGGAGGATTGGACTGGGCCCAGCAAGGCCGTTACCATGATTTGGCCATGATCAAATACCGCAAAGATGGGTTTATGCTTGATTTGGGAGTGGCCTTTAACCAGGATTTAGACAATCAGGGCGGACCATTATTTGGATTTAAAAATGCAGGAACGGAGTTCAATTCTGGAAATCCCTTTCAGTACAAAACCATGCAACACCTTTATGCCAAGAAAAAGTTTGGAAGCTTTGGTGCAAGTTTGGTATTGGCCAATTTAGGCTTTCAACAAATTGATGCCACTACAGGAGATGTGAGTGATATTCGAAGCACGTTCACTGCAGGAACACATCTTACTTATAAAAAAGGGAAGTTTGGATTAGCAGGAAATGCTTACCTGCAAACAGGCGAATTCCTAAATGGCGTTGATATCGAGGGCGCCTATTTATTGGGCTTGGAAGCCACCTACAAGGCAGGTGCAAAAACTACCCTAGGTTTGGGTATCGAAGCTATTAGCGGCGATGATGCCTCAACCACTGATGCCACCGAAGCCTTTTTGCCCCATTTTGGTACCAATCATAAATTCAATGGTTTTATGGACCATTTTTATGTAGGGAACTGGGTCAACCGTGTAGGGCTATTGGATATTCATGCCAGCGCTGTCTTTAATCTAGGTCCAAAAACTACCTTATTTGCCAAATTCTTGAATTTTAGCGGGATGGAAGATACGCCCCTTGGCGAGAGCAATTTGGGTAATGAATTGGATTTGGTACTGACCCAAAAATTTAATGGATTTGCTTTGAAAGTAGGATACTCCCAGTTGTTTGCAGCCGATGGTTTGGAGGAGTTGGAGACCCTTCGTTCTGGAGCTACGGACTTTAAAGGTTCGCAAAATTGGGCCTGGGCCATGCTCATCATCAAACCCACACTCTTTACTACTGCAAAAAAGGAAAACTAAGAACCATTTAAGAACTTTGCTTCGCAAGGGTCATTTTCAACTGGGATTGGAGTGGCCCTTTGCTTTTTTAATTACTTCAATATCACCTTTAAGCCTTTGCGTATTTTATGCTATTGAGTTCCAAAATGCCAGTTCGAGTTTTTGTTGTTAGGCTTAGCGCAGTCGAAGCCCAGGAAAAGTATCGAGACCCCTTACAGAAGGAAGGTGGAGGTAACTTTTGGTTTTAAAATTCACTTCTCGGAACTATTTTTCCATGTTATACCTGGAAAAATTAGTTGAAGTGCCAAATTTTGTTCACAATGCTTAGCACCTTTCTGTTATTTTTGCTTTATGTCCAATCCCTATTCTTCTGATTCCATTCGTATCGTTTTAGCAGATGACCACGCCTTGGTACGGGATGGTATTCGCGCCTTACTTGAAGAGGAGGAGGATTTGGATGTCATAGGGGAAGTATCCAATGGGTTCGAAGCACTACAAATGGTAGATGAACTTACCCCAGATATTTTAATTATTGATATTCGCATGCCCCAATTGGGTGGAATCGAAGCTGTGGAACAATTGAATGGAAAAGGGCAATCCACAACCAAAAGCATTATTCTTTCCATGCACGATTCAGAGGAATATATCCTTAAATCCGTGCAGGCTGGGGCCAACGGCTATCTTCTAAAGGATACGGATAAAAACGAATTCATTAAAGCCATTCATACAGTTCATGGTGGGGGCAAATTTTTTAGTGGGGACATTTCCAATGTTTTGGTGAACAATCTATTTGGTCAGAGTACTACTTCGAACGCGGTTAAGAGTTATGCCAAACCCACCCCTTTTGATCTAACGAATAAAGAGTTGCAGGTATTGGAATTGGTATTACAGGGTTTAACCAACAAGGAGATTTCCGAAAAGTTGCAGAACAGCAAACGGACCATTGAGACCCATCGGTTCAATTTAATGAAAAAGATGAAGGTCAAGAATTTGTTGGATTTGGCCAAAAAAGCCCAGGAGTACAATCTGGTGAATCAATAATCCATTATTGGAAGCCTTGAAAATTATCATACTCTTATTTTAAGGGCTTCTTTTTATGATTTCTTTACTACGTATTACTACGTAAATTTCTAATTTTCAATTTCGGATTAGTGCCATCAATTTGATTGGGTAATGCCTGTAAAAGAAGGATTTAATACCATTTGTTCCTATTGTGGCGTGGGCTGCGGCATAACCGTGGAAAAGGATGCCAAAGGAACTTTAAGTGTTGAGGGAAATAAAGAATATCCTGTCAATCGCGGCATGTTATGTTCCAAAGGGAAAACCTTGAACTATGTAGCCCAGGATACTTCGGACCGGATCCTATATCCAGAAATGCGATGGAGCCGCTCCCATAAAAGACAGCGTATACCCTGGGATATGGCTTTTAAACGGGCATCGGCTGTTTTTAAGAGTATTATCAATAGGTATGGTCCTGACAGTGTGGGCTTCTACGTTTCGGGCCAATGCTTAACCGAGGAATACTATCTGGCCAATAAATTGACCAAAGGGTTTTTTGGAACCAATAATATTGATACCAACTCTCGTCTTTGTATGAGTTCTGCTGTGGTGGGTTACAAGAAAACGGTAGGCAATGATGCCGTTCCCATTGCGTATGCAGATATTGAATTGGCGGATTGCTTTTTGATTGCAGGCGCAAATCCCGCATGGTGTCATCCTATTTTATTTAGGCGCATTGAAAAGCATAAAGAAGAAAATCCTAGGGTAAAACTGATTGTGGTGGACCCACGTAAGACCCAAACCTGTACGTTGGCTGATTTGCACTTGCAAATTCTCCCTGGTACGGATGTGATTTTATTCAATGCCATGGCGCGTTGGCTTATTGAAAAAAGGCGAATCGATCAAGCTTTTATAAAAAGGCATACCTCCAATTTTGAGGCCTGTCGGCAAGTAGCGTTCAAACTTACCCTAAGGCAGGCTGCAGAAAAGTGTGGTATTCCTGCGGATGAGATTAAAAAAGCTGCGAGAATGGTTGCGGATGCCAAAGGGTTTATCAGCATGTGGACCATGGGCCTAAATCAGAGTATCATTGGGGTTGATAAAAACCTTTCTCTTTTAAACCTATCCTTGCTTACAGGGCAAATAGGAAAACCAGGTTCGGGACCTTTTTCCTTGACGGGACAACCCAATGCAATGGGGGGTCGCGAAGTGGGAGGGATGGCCAGTTTATTGGCGGCCCATCGTGACTTGGGGAATCCAAAACACCGAAAGGAAGTACAGGATTTTTGGGGAGGTAAAGAAATCAATGGGGAGCCGGGCCTGACGGCCACCGAGATGTTCAGTGCCCTTGAATCGGGAAAAATGAAAGCGATTTGGATCATTTGTACCAACCCCGTGGTAAGCCTGCCCAATGCAAAAAAGGTGGAAAAGGCCTTGGAAAATGCAAACTTTGTAGTCGTTCAGGATATATCCCACAATGCTGAAACCACCCAATATGCAGATTTACTCTTACCGGCAGCAGGCTGGTTGGAGAAAGAAGGGACTATGACCAATTCCGAAAGGCGCATTAGTTATTTACCTAAGATTATAGACCCTCCTGGGGAAGCACTACCTGATGCTGAGATTTTATGGCGATTTGCCCAGCAGATGGGATTCCCGGGCTTTGAATATAATTCGATCAGTGAAGTGTACGATGAATATTGTCTAATGACCAAAGGAACAAACATTGATATTTCTGGCCTTTCCCATGGCCGACTAAAGAGCAGTGGTAGTTTTCAGTGGCCAGTACCGCATAGGGAACATCCCGGTACGCCAAGGCTCTTCCAGGACAACACCTATTTTACTGCTGATGGTAAGGCCCATTTTAATGCTCCCAAACGTTTGGAGAACCAATCGGAACAAACCGATTCAGAATACCCATTGATTTTAAATACCGGGCGTGTTCGGGACCAGTGGCATACAAGAACCAAGACTGGAAAGGTCAAACGGCTACTTACGCATATCCCTACGCCCTATCTACAAATGAATAAGGTAGATGCCTATGTTAGGGGTTTAAAAGAAGATGATATTGCCGTGGTTACAAGCCGAAGGGGATTCGTACAGGTTAAGGTAAAAATCGATTTTGATATTAGGGAAAAGGTGGTCTTCTTACCCATGCATTGGGGAAAATTGTTGAACAATGATTTCGGGAGGGCCAACAACCTGACGGGGGAATTGATCGATCCCATATCCAAGGAACCGGACTTTAAATATTCTGCGGTCAAAGTTGAAAAATATAAAAAGCCTCAGGGAAAAATTATTGTGGTGGGAGCTGGAGCAGCAGCCTATCGTTTTATTCAATCCTATCGGGACAAAAATGAAGAAGATACCATCGAGGTTTTTTCCAAGGAAAAATATCCATTCTATAATCGGGTATTGCTTCCTGAATATGTGAATGAGGATTTGCCATGGGAGGCACTTCAGAAACTAAAGGAAGGAGAACTTGAAAAACTAAAGGTGAAACTCCATCCTAAAAATGGGGTGCAGAAAATCCTTCCAAAGGAAAAAATAGTCATTGACGATCAGGGAGGGAAATATGCCTATGATACCTTGGTCGTTGCCACGGGAAGTAGGGCATTTGTTCCCAATGATGTACGGCTGGACCTTCCGGGCCGTTTTACCATGCGCGAACGTGGAGACGCAGACCGTTTAAAAGCCTACTTGCGGGAAACGGGTCTCCCCAATGAAGAACAACATGTGGTAATAGTTGGGGGTGGTCTCCTAGGTTTGGAACTTGCCGCAGCCCTAAAGAAAAAGAAGATCAATATCAGTATCATACAAAGAGCGCCTCGCCTAATGGAACGTCAATTGGACCCCATTTCCAGTAGGTTGTTGGCAGAAGATGTTGCGGATAGGGGGATTCAAGTTTATTTTGATAACGAGGTAAGTACGGTATTCGAAGAAAGGGAACGCAAAAATGTATTGAATGTGGCACTAAAAACGGGAAGGACTTTACGCAGCAATGCCATCGTCTATGCCATTGGAACCCGGCCAAATATTGATATTGTCAAAGATGCAGGATTGGTAACGCGGAGAGGGGTTGTTGTAGACCCCTATTTAAAAACAAGTGACCCTAATATTTTTGCATTGGGTGAGATTGCTGAGTTTAAAAACGCCTTGTTTGGGATTACGTCCGCAGCAGAACAACAGGCGGATATTGCCGCAAATTATTTGTTGGGTGATCTAAGTAGTATGTATTCAGGTTCCGTACTGATGAATATCCTCAAGTTTGAAGATTTGGATCTTTGTAGCATCGGGATGGTAAACACCCCAAAAAATGACCCGAGTTATGAAGAGATTATCTTAATGGATGTCAGTAAGCGTTTTTATAAAAAATGTATCGTAAAGGACGATACCTTAAAAGGTGCCGTTCTCGTTGGGGATAAAAGCGAATTTGCCGAATTTAAGAGATTGATAGAAGAAGAGATAGAGCTTTCCGAAAAACGGGATGAACTGCTCAGGGGGGCTTCCAACAGTGAACCGCTAAAAGGAAAATTGGTTTGTTCCTGCTCCCAGGTAGGAGTAGGAAACTTACAGGATGCCATTGGTAAGGGTTGTACGAATTTTAAGGAATTATGCTCCCAAACCGGGGCAGGTCTAGGTTGTGGGAGCTGCAAGCCGGAGGTTAAGGCGATTCTAAATACACAAAAATCCGTATTGGTATGAGCATGGAAAATGAGGATTTATATCGGATACTGATAAAAGGAGGAGTTACTTCCCCTGGGGAATTGAAAGATAGCATTACCATGTTAGAAGCCGCCGGCTTATCCCATGTTTTTTTTGGCTCCCGACAGGATTTGTTGTTTCCATTACCCAATACCATCAAGACAGAGCTCGAAAAAATCTCACAATACAGCACCCGTATAGTTTCCAATCGAAGCTACCAAAATATTGTAAGTTCTTATGTGTCAGCAGATATTTTTGATATGACCTACTGGCTAAAAGGTTCTACCTATCTGTACTTGTTGGAGCAATTTGATTTTAACCCCAGATTAAAAATAAATATTACCGACCCCAAACAACGCTTAGTGCCCATATTTAGCGGCAATTTAAATTTTATTGCCTCAGAACTAGAAGACTATTGGTACCTAAATATCCTGCTTCCCCATTGGAAAAAAAGCGCGTATTATCCCGTGTTGATCTATAGCTGGGATATTGTTAAAATCTCCAAGGCAATAGAGGAGATTTATGCCTCCATTGACAATGTGGATCAATTGTTCTCCATTCTTAATAATAGTTTACAAACCAATAACCGAAGCATCAAGGAATCGCTCGAAGTACCCTTTTTGACCTTTCCTTACTATGAGGGCATGAACCTTATGGGTTTGGATAAATATTGGTTGGGACTCTATTGGCGGAACAATCGTTATGATATTAAGTTTTTGAAGGATTTTTGTGGGTTTTGTTTGGACAATAGTATTGGTAAAATATCGATTACACCTTGGAAATCTTTTATTGTAAAAGGAATTCGAAGGGAAAGTCGACCGGAATTGGAACGGTTCTTAGGGCAAAGGGGAATCAATGTGCGCCATTCCCAATTGGAAATGAATTGGCACCTGCCCGTAGATGATGCGGAAGCCCTCTCCCTTAAAAAATATTTGGTACAACGTTTTGATGAAAACGATATCAGCACCTATGGCCTTACTTTTGGTATCAGTAATGATGTGGGTAAACGGTCCCATTTCTCATCCATTATCATCGAGAAAAATCTACCTTCCCAGATAGCCGAAGGCTTTGAAATACGGCCAACATATAATGTACTGCACTTTAAGAATTTTGATCCCAATTCTGCGGAACATGTCCTTTATGCCCAGGACGTGGATAAAAACCAGTTAGGGCATTTGTTAATGGAGCTCAGCAAAGCGTATTTTGATCAACTGTTTGTTGTTAAAGAAAGACGAACTAAAAAAGTGTCAAAAAAAGATTTAGAAAAGACCGAGGTATATCAATGCAATTCTTGCCTAACAATCTATGATGGTCGGGTTAACTCCTCAGTCGAAGAATTTGATGCAAAAGCTGGTTTTGAGGGTATAGGAGAGGATTATACCTGCACAGTCTGTGGCGGTCCAAAATCAAACTTTGTTAAAAAAGAGATTGTTTTGGCACAATAATTAAAATATAGGGATTGCAAAGGGTTGTTTGATACGAAGTAATTTAAGCTACGAATAAAGGATAAGCTGTTTACCTTTGTATTTGTGTTAAAGCGGTATTTTCCCATAATTGAGTGGTTGCCTAACTACAAAAAGTCCTATATCTCTGGGGATATTTCTGCAGGAATAACAGTAGGGGTAATGCTAATTCCCCAAGGAATGGCCTATGCCCTAATAGCTGGATTACCGCCAGTTTATGGTCTTTACGCTGCCCTAATACCCAATTTGCTTTATGCTTTTACAGGTTCCAGCCGCAAACTGGCAGTAGGTCCCGTAGCCTTGGATTCCTTGATAGTGGCATCGAGTCTGGCTGCCTTGAAACTCGCCAGTAAGGAAGATTACATTGCCATGGCCCTTTTTTTGGCCTTGCTGGTAGGTACAATACAATTGGTCATGGGCTTTTTTCGAATGGGGTTCTTGGCCAACTTTCTTTCCCGACCAGTAGTAAGTGGGTTCACTTCGGCAGCTGCTTTGGTAATTGCGGTAAGCCAATTAAAATATTTATTTGGACTGGAGTTGGATACCCTAGGAACACTTGAAACTTTTACCGAGGTTATACAAAACCTGGAACAGACCAATTTTTATGACCTTTCCATTGGAATTGGAGCCATACTTGTCATATTGGGATTGAAAAAGTTGCATCGTAAACTACCCGCAGCAATGTTTGTAGTGATTTTGTCCATTATTGGCATCTATTTGTTTATGGTCAATGAAACTGATGTCCATATTTTGGGAGCGGTACCCCAAGGGTTACCTGGTTTTGTACTTCCCAAATTTGATACCTCCCAATTGGTGGCTATTTTTCCGACAGCGCTCGCCTTGGCCTTTATCGCCTTTGCGGAGGCCATGACCATTGCAAAAGCTGTAGAGGAAAAATCCAATGAACAACACACCCGACCAAATCAAGAATTAAGGGCCTTGGGTTTTTCCAATATTGTGGGGTCCTTTTTTCAGTCGTTTCCTGCAAATGCCGGTTTGTCAAGAACTGCTGTCAATGTGGAAGAAGGGGCTAAGACGGGTCTGGCTTCCGTCATAAGTTCTATTGTGGTCGGACTTACCTTAGTATTCCTTACCCCATTCTTTTACTATTTGCCGAAATCGGTACTAGGAGCCATTATTTTGGTGGCGGTATACGGTCTTATTGACCTAAACTACCCTAAGCAATTATTTAAACATCAAAAGGAGGAGTTTGTACTTTTGGTGGTGACTTTTTTAACTACTTTATTAATAGGTATTTCCCAAGGTATCATTTTTGGTGTGCTGTTTTCGTTGGTGTTTTTGGTATACCGTATTTCAAAGCCCCATTTTGCCGTTTTGGGAAAGATCAAAGGGATGGAATATTTTAAAAATATAAATCGTTTTGGGGAAGATGTAGAGGTACATGATGAGATCCTTATGATCCGATTTGATGCACAATTGTTCTTTGCCAACGTACATTACTTTAAAAAGGCACTGATGAAAGAGATTGCTAAAAAAGGCCCCCCATTAAAATATGTTATTTTGAATGCCGAACCTGTGAATTATTTGGACGATACCGCTGCAAAGCAGTTACAGACCCTGGTTTTGCAATTAGGTGAAAGGGGCATAATCTTTAAGTTGGCCGGCGCCATTGGACCTCTTCGCGATATTCTTAAAAAAAGCGGATTACTGGAGGTTATTGGACAGGGGAATATCTATGTCCGAACGGCGGAAGCTTACGCCGATAGTCTAGCAAAAGTGGAACGAACGGCCCTGCAGGAAAAGGTGTCGTTGCAACATAAATAAATCTCGATAATGTGACCAATGTTACTTTTTCTTTGCTCGGTTACCATTACTTTTGAACCATAATTTTGTACAATGAACATAGAGCAGATATATACTGGATGTTTGGCCCAAGGGGCCTATTATATTGAAAGTGAAGGAGAGGTGGCCATAATAGATCCACTTCGTGAGGTACAGCCATATTTAGAACGGGCATATCGTGATAATGCCAAAATCAAATACATTTTTGAGACACATTTTCATGCAGACTTTGTAAGTGGTCATGTTACCTTATCAAAAAAATCAGGGGCACCAATTATTTATGGTCCTAATGCAAACCCGTCTTTTGAGGCCATAATTGCCATGGACGGTCAGGAATTTCAATTAGGTAAGCTCACATTAGTTGTTTTACATACGCCAGGACATACCATGGAAAGTACTACCTATCTCCTCAAGGACGAAAATGGAATGGACCATGCCATTTTTAGTGGGGATACCCTTTTTCTAGGTGATGTTGGCCGACCTGACCTCGCCCAAAAAGGGGCCGATATGACACAGGAGCAGTTGGCGGGAATCCTTTTTGACAGTTTACGAAATAAAATTATGCCTTTGCCCGATGACGTAGTGGTATATCCCGCCCATGGAGCCGGTTCCGCCTGCGGTAAGAATATGATGAAGGAAACCGTAGATGTTTTGGGCAACCAGAAGAAAATGAACTATGCCCTACGTGCAGATATGACCCGTGAAGAATTTATTAGTGAAGTGACCGATGGTCTTTTGCCACCACCACAGTATTTTCCCTTAAACGTTAAAATGAATAAAGAAGGCTATGATGATATAGGGGATGTCTTGGAGCGGGGAACAGTTGCACTTTCCCCAGATGCATTTGAAGCCGCTGCCAACGAGACCGGAGCCGTAGTTTTGGATGTGCGACATCAGAACGATTTTGCGAAAGCCCATGTACCTCGTTCCATATTTATAGGCTTAAACGGTGGTTTTGCGCCTTGGGTAGGTGCTTTGATTGCCGATGTAAAACAGCCCATTCTGCTGATTACACCCAAGGGTAATGAAGAAGAAACCGTTACCCGTTTATCCCGGGTCGGTTTTGATGGGACCATTGGATATTTGGAGGGCGGTCTGGAGGCTTGGAAAATGGCAGGCAAGGAAACGGACAGTGTGATCAGTATTGATGCCGAAACGTTTAAAGCCCATGTTGAGGATAAAGCCCCTGTCTTTGATGTGAGAAAACAGGCAGAGTATGATGCAGAGCATTTGGAAGACGCCCTTCTAACCCCATTGGACTTTCTAAATGATCATTTGGCGGCCTTTCCTTCCAATGAAACGTTTTACGTGCATTGTGCCGGTGGATATCGAAGTATAATAGCTGCTTCCATATTAAAAAGTAGGGGCATCCATAATTTGGTCGATGTGGCCGGAGGATTTACGGCCATTAAAAAAGCAGGAATTTCTACAACGGATTTTGTTTGCCCAACTACTTCTAAATCATGAAAGCTTTTGGTATTCCCTTTGTTTTAGTGCTAATGGTCTGCGCCTGTGGCGAAAAAGGACCCATAGAAATCCAAGTGATCGATAAATTACAAATGCAAGAGAAGGTCATTGGTAAAGACGTGCAATTGGTGGATGTGCGAACCCAAGAAGAATATGAGTCCGGCCATATTGAGGATGCCATAAATTTCAATATCATCAATAACGAGACTTTTTTGGACCAAATTGAAACCTTGGATAAAGAAGAACCGGTCTATCTGTACTGTAAAATGGGAGGTCGAAGTAATCGCGCTGCCCAATTGCTCAAAGACCTTGGGTTTACTGAAATCTATGATTACTCTGGGGGATATAATGATTGGGTGGTCGACTAATGGGTGATATTCTCGACGCTGCCTATTGGAACAAGCGCTATCAGGAAAACCGAAAAGGTTGGGACATTGGTTATCCATCTACACCCTTAAAGGCCTATATTGATCAACTTGAAGACAAATCAATCCAGATTTTAATCCCGGGCGGGGGTAATTCCTATGAGGCAGAATACCTATATAAAATGGGCTTCACAAATACCCATGTGGTGGATGTAGCAAAGACGGCAAAGGATAATTTTTTAAAGCGATTTTGCAATTTCCCCGAGCATCAGTTTTTGGTTCAGAATTTTTTTGATCTGAATAATCAGTTTGACCTGATTTTGGAACAAACCTTTTTCTGTGCCTTGGACCCTTCACTTCGCAAGGGATATGTCCAAAAAATGCACGAATTGTTAAAACCCACAGGAAAACTGGTAGGCGTATTATTTGATTTCCCTCTCGATTTGGGACCCCCGTTTGGAGGTACAAAAGAAGAATACGTAACACATTTCGAACCGTTTTTCCAATTACCTATCTTAGAGCGGTGTTACAATTCCATTCCGCCAAGGCAGGGTAGTGAGCTGTTTTTAAAGGGAGTGAAGCATGAAAGTTTGGTATTTAATCAACGACTCAATTCATATGGCAAGTTTTAAGGATATTATTTCTAGTGAAAAACCCATATTGATTGATTTTTACGCGACGTGGTGTCGCCCTTGTCAAACCATGACACCTATTTTGGTACAAGTGAAAGACCAAGTTGGTGATACGGCGAAGGTAATTAAGATCGATGTAGATAAAAATCAAGCATTGGCCTCTAAATACCAAGTAAGAGGGGTGCCCACACTCATGGTATTTAAAAATGGCAAGTTACAATGGCGGCAATCTGGCGTAGTGACTGCCAATAAGTTGGTCGAGCAATTGTCCTAATCAATCAACTCATCGGTTATTACCAAGATGTATTCAAATCTATTTTCTGAAGGTTCGCTAAAGATCCAGAGCGAGTTATCAATGGGTATCTGCTCATAGGTCACAATAAAATCGGAATCAACATTTTTGAAAAGTTGTATGGCAGAAAATTCAATGTTTTCCGATGGCCTAATCGGTAAGGTTTCACTGTTCAAATCGCTTCGAAATAAGACGGATGTTTGTGAATCAATCTCGATCAAGCGGTCCTGAAAGCCAAAGAAGAATAGGGGTATGTCCGTTTCATTTTGAATAAAATAGCTGGTCTCAAAACCACTCAAGTCATCTTCTTCGCATTGAAAGGAGAATAGTAACGGCAACAGAAGTACAAACCAGATTTTTTTCATTGGGGCTTTATTTGAAGATGTAAGATAGGCTAATAGCTGCGCAGTGAAATTGCTGGCTGGTAATTATCATTTTTTGAACCCATGTAGTAACTGTCTCCAAAATCCTTTGGGCATTTTTTGGTCTCCTGGATAACCCAGCGTAATTTTTCCGCCCTCTTCCGGAATGTAGTTCGTGCCAAAAAGATAATCCCAAAGGCTCAGGCTTAACCCAAAATTGACCCCGTATTTTCCTTCCGGAAGTGCATAGGAATGATGGTACAAGTGCATCACCGGATTATTAAAAATATATTTTAGGGGGCCGTAAGTCAATTTAATATTGGCATGGTTTAAATGCCCAATGGCAATGGCAGCAAAATGAACGATATAGGCCTGTTCCGGTTCAAAACCACCAAGTAGCATTACCCCAAAGGTCTTTAAGGGTTTATAAAGAATGTTTTCCATCCAATGGTACCGCAGGTGGGCTGCAAAGCCCATTTCCTTGACACTGTGGTGCACCTGGTGAAACTTCCATAAAAACGGGAATTTATGTAAGGCAATATGAGTAATCCATTGTACAAAATCCAGTAAGATAAAAAAGACCAAAAGTTGTGACCACATCGGCCAATTTTGAATGGGAAGTAATGTGAAACTTTGGGCTGAAATTCCAAGATTTCCAAAACTGATTTCAAGTATATTATAAACTCCCTGGATAACAAATGCAAAAACAAAAAAATTAAAGAACATGTAGAAACCGTCCAACCAGAAATCCTTTCTAAAAATAGATTGGTTTTTACGCCAGGGAAAGAGGATCTCCATAGCCCAAACAACTAAGGAAATCGCTATGAGTCCCCAGAAATAGTTTTTGTACCAGGGCACCTCAAACAGAATTGATTTATAGGTATAGTTCAGCGTACCATTAAATCCTTTGAAAAATGCTTCTAAATATTCACTCATAATTAAAATGGCATCCTGTTGTTTGCCTGAAAGCAAATCGAGTTACGGAAATAACCGACAATTACTCCAATGCGTACCACTCCACATTGGTCAGCTTTTGACGCCTACCCTTGCTTTGGGGGCCATAATTTTTTGCCAGATAGGCAACAATGACCTCTTCATTATTCCCCAAATCCCAAAGGTTTTGCGTTTCCTGCATCCATTTGATGGTTGCGCGCCAACCTTCTTCATTCAACCGGTTTTGTGTGACAAGTTTGGCAGAATGGCATTGGGTGCAGTTCTGGGTAACTTGGACCATTCCAATATCATCCACAAATCCAAATGATTCCGCTAAGGTGTTATTGACAACGGGCATGGTATCTTTAACCTTTTCATTTTCCTCCGAACCTTCCTCCAAAGGAATTTCGTCTGGTTTGTTCCATTCCTCTGGATTATTTATAAAGTATAAGAGCCCAAATACCACAACCCCGATAAGTGCCACAATGGTAATGACAAAATTAGTTAGTAGTGATACCTGCTTTTTTGAATTTTCATTCATGATCAAATTATTTTGATTGCTATACGATGGCAAGCATTGTTCAAATATCCTTTAGGATTCCAACCTGGCAAAACCATGGGCTGACTTTTTTTCTTGGCATCTGTAGCCCTTGCCCAAATTTCATAATATCCTTTTTTAGGGAATTGAATATTGGTTGTAAAATGTTGCCATGCCAGACGATTTGTAGGCTTTTCCAAAGTGCAGGCCTTCCATGTACTTCCAAAGTCTATGGAATAGTCCACTTGTGCTACCTCTAGTTCCCCTGCCCAAGCATGGCCATTGATGCGCAATGATTTCCCAGTTTTTAATAAAGCACCACTCTTGGGATACGTAATAAGGGATTTGACAGGCATGGATTCTATGATGCACATGTTTTCAGCTTTTACATCACTGCCAGGAGCTACTGTTTCGCAAGGTACCCTGTAGGAGCTGCCCCCCATTTTGGCACCATCATGAATTTTATTGCGGACGCTAATTCTATTTATCCATTTCCCAGAAGCAGAGGCAGGCCACCCTCCACAAACCAAACGCAAAGGGGAACCATGGGCCAAAGGAATAGCTTCCCCGTTCATTTTGTGGGCCAAAAGTGTTTCGGCTTGTAGTGCTTTTTCTATAGGAACACCTCTAGAAATAGGTTCCTTGGTTGGGTCTCCACTCAAATGGGTATCCATAGCATGGTAGCCGATATAGACGGCTCCAGCCGTAGTGCCGACATCTTTAAGCAGGTCGCGAAGGCGTGGTCCCGTCCATTTGGCGCAAGAAACGGCCCCAACCGTCCACTGATTGCCTTTGGCAGGGGGATCAAATTCACTTCTGCCATTACCCCCGCATTCTAAAGTAAGTTGATAGGTGTATTGCCTGAATTTTGTCTTGAGCTCTTTTAGGGAATAGGTTTTCGATTTGCGTACAGCTTCACCATCTATGGTCAAGGTCCATGAATTTATATCAATGTTTTCAGGGATTCTGCCATTGTTGCGAATAAACATGTACTTGTTAGGGGTAACCTTGTCGTTCAAAAGATGGGCTTTGGCCTCAATGTTCCATGGCCGGTCATTTAAAACGGTCATTTCCCTGTCCTTGTCAAAAAGCGAAAAAGGATCAGGGTCTTGAAGCGCCAAAGGCAAATAACCTTTTGGCATGTTTTTAGAAAAAACAATGGGAGCTCCCAAGAATCCTGTAACTCCGGCGAATGTCAACTGCTTTGAAAAGTCCCTTCGATTCATGTTTTTGTTGTCTTTCTAAATCTAAGATAATAAATGGGATGATTGTGTAACCATGGTTACCAAAGTCATCAAGGGCATTCTATATATTCGATCATGAAATTGAAGAAATGGCAAAAATTGGTTTTGGTCTGTTTTATCTGTATGGGAGCAGTTGCCATTGCGGTTTTGCTCATTGAATTCATAAAACGATAAAAATGAAAAAAAACATGGGCGGTTTGGACCGCATTATTAGATTTATGGTGGCTGTATTGGTAGCCGTACTTTATTATTCAGAAGTAATGGAAGGTACATTGGCCTATGTCCTATTGGCTTTGTCAGGTATTTTTGTGATTACGTCATTTGTAAGTTTTTGTCCACTATATGCCCTGGTAGGATTAAATACATGCAAGGTCAAAAGTTGAGATAGTAGGATTATGGTAAAGACGATGCTGTAGTGCAGATGCCACTTTTAAAAAAATGACCACCTTATGCTATTTGCCATCAAGGACTTTGGGTTATGGAATTTTTATCTTAGCCTTGGTTCCGCGAATTGCTATCGTTTTATGCCAATGAATGGGGATTAAAATTCCTAAGTATGGTAATGGGCACAGTCGGTTCATTTTGGTAATTTATTGCTATCGAAGGATTTTTTTTAATGAGCAGTATTATGGAGATTATTTTTAAACCCTGGCCGTGGTACGTAGGGGGGCCTTTAATAGCACTTACCATGGCGGTTCTCATATTAATGGGAAAGCGGTTCGGAATGTCCTCGAACCTAAGGACCCTGTGTGCCATGGCAGGGGGCCAAACGTTTAGTGGTTTTTTTCGCTTTGATTGGAAGGCCCAGCGATGGAATCTTATTGTGGCCTTTGGTGTGATGATTGGAGGATTCTTGGCTAGAAATTATTTAACCGAAAGTGATAAGGTTGCCATCAACGAAACTTCTGTAGAACAATTGAATCAACTTGGTTTCATGAGTGCTGGGAACGCCTATATGCCCAAGGAGTTTTTCGGCAATGGCGCGTGGTCAGACCCTAAGATTCTGGCGATTCTTATAGTTGGTGGCTTCTTGGTAGGCTTTGGGGCGCGTTATGCAGGCGGGTGTACATCCGGGCACGCTATTTCAGGATTGAGTAACCTTCAGGTACCATCGCTAATTGCCGTTATTGGTTTCTTCTTAGGTGGCTTGGTCATGGTCCACCTATTTTTTCCTTTAATCTTTTAGCACTATGCGAAGTGTATTGTATTTGGTAATAGGCATATTTTTTGGGATCGTTTTGTTTAAATCCGAAGCAGCATCCTGGTTCCGTATTTATGAGATGTTCCGGTTTGATAGTTTTCATATGTATGGTATGATAGGTTCGGCATTGGTTTTTGGTATCGTATTTACACAAGCGGTAAAACACACCAACGCTACCTCTTTTTTTGGCAAACCCATAGTCATTGCCAATAAGGAAAAGTCCTTTGTTCGTTATGCTTTAGGGGGCACCTTGTTTGGGCTGGGATGGGCCCTGGTCGGAGCTTGTCCAGGGCCTATGTATGTTTTGGCCGGTGCAGGGTATTGGCCAATTCTAGTGGTATTGTTCAGTGCCGTTCTGGGGACCTTTTGCTATGGCCTATTCCGGTCAAAATTACCGCATTGAGTAATTCTGTTGTAGCTTTGTCCCATAAAACTGCCGATTATTAAAAAAACATACTCCATTTGCATCATCGAAGATGATATGGTTTCCCAGTTTGCTTCCCGCTATTGTTTGGAACAATTTGCCAAAGAGACCTTTATGATTTCCACTTTCGAGTCTGCAGAAATGGCCCTTGCAACCTTTGAAACACTAATTACGGAAAATGAGGCCTTACCTGAGCTTATTTTTTTAGATCTTGGTTTGGATGAAATGGACGGTTGGGGTTTTTTGGAGGAACTGCAAAGACTCCTAAGTGACAACTCCATCCCGGAAATATATATTCTTTCCGCCTTTGGCAAGGCAGAGGATAGGGAATTAGCTCAAAATCATCCATTGGTCTTAGGATATATTGATAAGCCTTTGACCCGAAATCGATTGGAAAAGATTTTTGAAACTAGACAAGTTTAGTCGTTGAGAGCTACCTTTTGTAAATCAATTTCAAACTTATTGTGTATAAAAAGTACCAGTATTCCAAAAAGTACTGCACTTAGAATAAGTGCATTGTTCACAATTCCATCAACTGTAAAGGAGATTTTAATTAAAATTGTAGAAATGGCGAAGCCTGAGTTTCTTATGATTTTATGAAACTTATCTGAATAATAAAAGGAGGCCAAAAGCAACAGGACATCAACGACAATCAGCACGGTAAAAAATTCATCAAAAAAGACGTCATTGATGTCGGAAAATGATGTGCCACCATTTTCATAATTGGTAATGATGGCGTACGTCCAATTGTAGAAAGTATAAACCCCTAAACCTATTAATATGGGAACCAAAAAAGAAGCAATCCCCTTTTTGAGTTCGATAAATTTTTTAATACTGGCCTTTTCAGGGGATTTTTCATCTAATTCATTTTCAGTTTTCCTTCTTTTAATCATCGCATAAAACAAATAGATGAAAAAGAACAATAGCAGCGAGGAAAGCACATCATAGGTAAACTGTAAATCATTTTTAATCGTAAACCAATCGGAAGAAAGTTCAAGTTGGGAAAGATCTTTAAATATTCGCCTAATTACAATCAACGTAATGATTTCATATTGTTTGCCTATATAAGAAGAAATGGATTTCGGTAGAAAGAAAATTAACAAATAGACTTCGTAAATCAGTACAAAGGAAAAAGGGGTGTAAATGGCTGCAATCGGATTTTTGAAAAATTTTGAGTCCAAGTCAATAATCTGTTGTTGCACTAAGAAAATTAATACTAGGTGAATGAGATAACTTGCTATGGCAATGGATAAGGTTACTTTTTCACTGATTTTTTTCGATTCGTTGGAGAGCATACTATCGAAAATTTTATCTGTTAGGGCGCCTCTAGTTTTCATAATTTTTTTTTAG
>JBCBZA010000234.1:0-3865 GCA_039815575.1 Bacteroidota bacterium
GATTATGTAGTGGATTGCGCCATTTCGGTGGTTGGAAATGCCTTGTTGACCATTGAACCCGGAGTTATTATTGCCTTTGAAGGTCAAGATAGTGGCATTTTCACAAGCGAAGGTGGGGGCATTAAAGCAATTGGCACTCAGGAAAATCCTATTCATTTTATAGGAGCCAGCGGGAACAGGGGGGTATGGAAGGGAATTTACTTCGGTTCAAACCATCCGGAGAACAGATTGGAATATGTTACGGTGAGGCATGCAGGCCGTTCCGCATCAGGTCAATCAAATGAAAAGGGGGCCATACAACTCAATAGGAGAGAAGATTCCAAAGCTTCAATAGTGAATTGTACCATTGAGGAAAATGATGGATATGGTCTTGTGGTTACCGACGAAAGTGAACTGGATGAATTTTCCAATAATACCATTTCAAGCAATGAACTAGCTCCTGTGATGCTTTTTTTTAATCAACTGGGGAGTCTGGATAGTGATTCGGATTATCAAGGCAACGGCAATGATTACATTGAAATTCGAGAAAATGAGATCGAAAACAAGGAGGTTGGAATATCTTCGATAAATGTGAACTATAGATTCGTTGAAAGCAAAAAGTACAACATCAACAATAATGTTACCATTGAAGCAGGAACTACCCTGGAGTTTACGAATGGAGCTGGAATTAGGTTGGGAGAGCAATCTTCGGATTGCGCAACGACCTCTGGGTCTTTAAATGCCACAGGAACCCTAGAAAGCCCTATTAGGTTTCATGGAGCTACAAATGGCAAAGGAACATGGCTTGGTTTGGGTTTTAATTCCTCAAGTCCCAATAATAAATTGATTTATTGTGAGGTATCTGGGGGAGGTGCCGATAAGCTATACAATGCCTCCGACTTTTTTGCCAACATCACCATACAATGTGAAAGTAGGTTGACCATTCAAAACACAACGATTTCCAATAGTGGGGAATATGGTATCTATGTGTTGGACTCCGATGCTGAACTGGTGGATTTTGAAAACAATTCTATAATTAACAACGCATCTGCCCCCATATGGATGCACTTTCCACAAGTTGATCAGCTTGACACCAATTCTTCCTATGCAGATGGAAATGAAATGCCATACATTCAAGTTCAAGGAGATGCCATAAAAGATGAGGATCTAACCATTAAGAACATCGAAGTGCCCTATAGGATTGAAACCGATAATGCGGGAAGGGAGACTTATATAGAAAGGACAGTTACTGTGGAACCTGGTGTCACCTTGGAGTTTGAAACCGGGGCTGGGCTTGTTCTTGGAAGTCCAGGGGTAGATTGCATTCCTGTTACAGGTTCCCTTAATGCTGTGGGTAGTATGGAAGAGCCAATTACTTTTAAGGGATCTACTGAAGGTCAAGGCACATGGCTTGGAATAGGAATTAATTCGAGCACGAGCACCAATCTTATGGAATATTGTATAATTTCTGGAGGAGGGTCCAGTCAAATGTACAATGCCGGCGGACAAGGAAATATAGTAATACATTGTCAGGGTAGTCTTACCGTTGAGAAAAGCTCCATAGAAGATAGTGGTGGATGGGGTATTGATTTTGTTCAGGGTGGCAATAGCCTGACCGAAGTAGACAATACTTTTTCCAACAATGCCCTAGGCAACATTGCTTCGAATTAGTAAAAAAGCCCGACACTTTTGTCGGGCTTTTTCATTTTTCTCCAGAGGTCTCAATTCATTTGGGGTCAAGCATACTCATCCAGGTTCTCAGGATATAAAAAGTTATTATAGGGAAAGCGGGTTACATGAATATCGCGTACTTCGTGGTAGACGCGTTTCCTAAAATCATCAAGGTTTTCTTTGTTCAAAGCTGAAATAAAAAGGGCCCTGTCCCCAACTTTATTGAACCAGGTTTTTTGCCATTCTTCTAAGGTAAAGTGTGATGTTGTTCTTTCGGTTTCCAGATCATCATCTTCCAGGGTTTCGGGCTGATATTGGTCTATCTTATTGAACACCATTATGGTCTTTTTGTCGGCACTTTTTATTTCATCCAAAATTTTATGGACGGATGCAATGTGTTCTTCAAAATTAGGGTGCGAAATATCCACTACGTGAAGCAATAAATCCGCTTCCCTTACTTCATCCAAAGTACTTTTAAAGCTCTCAACCAGTTGGGTTGGCAGCTTTCTAATAAAACCGACCGTATCACTCAACAAAAAAGGGAGGTTGCCAATAACCACTTTTCTTACTGTGGTATCCAAAGTGGCGAACAACTTGTTTTCAGCAAAAACCTCACTCTTGCTTACAACATTCATCAAAGTGGATTTGCCAACGTTAGTATAACCCACCAAAGCCACTCTAACCAGAGATCCCCGGTTGCCGCGTTGGGTCTCCATCTGCCGATCAATCTTGGTTAATTTCTTTTTTAGGAGGGCAATGCGGTCACGTACAATACGTCTGTCCGTTTCAATTTCTGTTTCCCCTGGGCCCCGCATTCCAATACCCCCTCGTTGCCGTTCTAGGTGGGTCCAAAGTCCGGTCAATCGGGGCAATAGATATTCATATTGGGCCAGTTCTACTTGGGTCCTAGCGTAGCTAGTTTGTGCACGTTGGGCAAAAATATCCAGAATAAGGCTTGTCCTATCCAAAATCTTGCACCGTAGCAACTTTTCAATATTGTTCTGTTGTGCCGGGGTCAGTTCATCGTCAAAAATTACCGAACCAATTTCATTTGCCTTTACATACGTCTGCACCTCGTCCATTTTACCACTTCCTATGTAGGTTTTTGGATTGGGAACTTCTACGCGTTGCACAAAACGCTTGGTAACCTCCCCGCCGGCTGTATAGGTGAGAAACTCCAGTTCATCCAGGTACTCGGTGACCTTTTCCAGACTCTGGTCTTTATTGATGACCCCAATCAATATGGACTTTTCATATTCTATTGCTTTCTTTTCTAGCATAAAAATGGGTAAAGTGCAAAACTAAGCAATGTTTGTAGTTGATTTTGTACTTTTCAATACTGCAAAATCTATCATTAATGCGTCGTTGATGAAAAAAAGAATTTTAGATACCAGGAAAAGAGTTTCGGAAGAAGGTTTCCGATATCGTGGACTTGAGACCACTCGTTTAGAAAACCTTTCTGATGCCGTTTTCGGTTTTGCCATAACCTTGTTGGTCATTTCATCACAGGTCCCTAAAAATTATTTGGAACTTCAAGTGTCGATGTATGGATTTTTGGGTTTTATTTTTTGTACCATGCTTTTACTGGGCCTGTGGAACAATCATAGCAACTATTTTCTTCATTACGGCCTAATTGACAAGACTACTAAGGCATTGAACGCTTTATTTCTATTTGTACTCCTGTTTTATATTTATCCCTTAAAATATTTATTTTCTTACATTGGAACCGCTATTTATTCTTTGATAAAGAGGGGTTTAGGAGACAATTCCCCCGCCTTTAAACGGGCGTTGGAAGTGTTGTCAAAAGAAGAACCTACCTTGCTGGAATGGAAAGACCTAATGATTCGTTTTGGACTGGGATTGTTCTTTATTTATGTAATCATCATTTTCATGCATTTGTATGCGCTTAGAAAAGCAAATGAACTTCAGTTAGATGCCAATGAAATTTATATTACAAAGACTTTTGTCTATCAATATTCTCTTTTGATGTTGATTTCAATTCTATCGATGTCGGTTGTTGTAATTTTCGGAGGTAGTGCGTCACCCCAATCCGGAATGATTTATTTGCTAACGCCTATTTTATTACCACTTCACAAAAAATATCGTACCAAAAAAAGAAAACAATTGCAGGATAATTAAGAATGAAATCTAGGGACATGGAACATGTGATAGCTTTTTATAACCTGGAAAACCTTTTCGATACGGTTGATGACCC
>JBCBZA010000202.1:0-6096 GCA_039815575.1 Bacteroidota bacterium
ATTATTTACCACAACACTTCAAAAATAAATAATGTTTAACTTATATCCATATTTATTAAACATAAAATATGTTAAACTTTCTGAGAAGAACTTTTATGGCCCAAAAACATATGTCAGTTTGTCATTTTTTTTGCTCTGGTATTTTTTTTGACTGTTAGAGAGCATTAATTACAAGTATATAACCCATGCCCTTTTACGGGCAATGTTAAATAACTATATATATGGCAACAGGTAAAATCAATGTTTCTGTAGAGAATATCTTTCCTTTAATCAAGAAGTTCTTATATAGCGATCATGAAATCTTTCTGCGCGAACTGATTTCCAATGCAACCGATGCAACCTTAAAGTTAAAGCACCTCGCCGCTATTGGTGAAGCTAAAGTAGACTATGGCAATCCTATGATTGAGGTCAAAGTGGATAAGGAAAACAAGAAAATCCATATTGTCGACCAAGGAATTGGAATGACCGAAGAAGAAGTAAAAAAATACATTAACGAGGTAGCTTTTTCAGGGGCGGAAGAATTCTTGGATAAATATAAGGATGCTGGCAAGGATGCCGGTATTATCGGTCACTTTGGCCTAGGTTTTTACTCTGCCTTTATGGTAGCGGATAAGGTGGAAATTATCACCAAAAGCTTTAAAGATGACCCCGCCGTTCATTGGTCCTGCGATGGTTCACCAGAATTTGACTTAAAAGAAACGGACAAAAGTGACCGTGGTACCGAAATTGTTCTGCATATAGCGGAGGACTCCACCGGGTTTTTAGAAGATTTTAAAATTCGGGAGCTCTTAAAGAAGTACAATAAGTTCATGCCCATTCCTATAAAATTTGGCACTAGAACAGAAACACTTCCCAAACCGGAAGATGCTAAAGAGGATGACCCGGCACCGACAAAAGAGGTAGATGACATCATCAATAATCCCAATCCAGCATGGACCAAAAAACCAACGGATTTAAAAGAAGAGGACTATGCTTCTTTCTACAGGGAACTCTACCCCATGCAATTTGAGGAGCCTCTGTTCAATATCCATTTGAACGTGGACTACCCTTTTAACCTTACAGGGATTCTGTATTTTCCTAAGTTGACCAACGATCTCAACATCCAAAAAGATAGGATTCAACTTTATCAAAATCAAGTATTTGTAACGGATAATGTGGAAGGTATTGTTCCAGAGTTTTTGACCATGTTACGTGGGGTAATTGATTCTCCGGATATTCCTTTAAATGTTTCCCGTTCCTATCTGCAAGCCGATGGTGCCGTAAAAAAGATTTCGAGTTATATCACTAAAAAGGTGGCTGATAAATTGAACTCTTTGTTCAAAAACAATCGCGAGGATTTTGAGAAAAAGTGGAATGACATCAAAGTGGTCATTGAATATGGAATGCTTTCCGAAGAAAAATTCTTTGAAAAAGCAGAAAAATTTGCGCTTTATCCTACTGTGGATGGTAACTACTTCACCTATGAGGAACTAGAGGCCAAGATTAAGGACAATCAAACGGACAAGGATGACAAAATGGTTATTCTTTATACTTCCGACCAAGAATCACAACATAGTTATATTGAAGCAGCCAAGGCAAAAGGCTATCAAGTATTGTTGTTGGATTCCCCAATTATACCCCACTTATTGCAGAAACTGGAAACTTCAAAAGAGAAAATTTCTTTTGCACGGGTAGACGCGGACCACATTGATAACCTCATCAAAAAGGAGGACACCTCCATCTCCAAACTCTCGGATGAAGAGAAAAATACATTGAAAGAGCAGATAGAAGGCGTTATTGGGGAAAAAAGCAGCTTTACTATTCAATTGGAAGCCATGGACAGTTCTGCTCAGCCATTTATCATTACTGAACCTGAGTTTATGCGTAGAATGAAAGATATGCAACAAACCGGTGGAGGTGGCATGATGGGTATGGGTAATATGCCAGATATGTTTAACCTTATTGTCAATACCAACCACGAATTGGTCGGTGAAATCTTAAATACCAAAACGGCAAAGAAGAGGGGAAGACTTATCAATCAATCTTTGGACTTAGCGCGACTCTCGAAAGGATTGTTGAAAGGTGAGGAATTGACAAAGTTTATTAGTCGCAGTTATGAGATGATAAAGTAGAACATCGTTCCCAACCGGGAACTCCATATATCTTAAACCGTCCATCATGTTGACTTTGTTCAGTGATTGGCGGTTTTTGCCTATAAGCGGGTATTGTCCAAATGATAGGATATGACTAATTTGGAATCAAACATAACACCGATCATGACCGACCAACCGCAAAATTCCCGTTACAAAGAATTATTGGACGAATTACAGCTGCAAAGCTGGCAGTTAGAACTGGTTATTTCGGGATTTGCTATTTTCGGACTTTTTTCGACCTTAGACCCCCTCTTTCAATGGTTTACCGAATTCCAGGTCAAGGAATTATGGAAACTTCGGTATTTGGGGTTTGCAATTTATTTTTCATGTATTCTGACCATTGTTAATCTTATTCTTCATGTATTGTTGAGAGGATTATGGATAGGGGCAGTCGGAGTTCGCTCAGTATCCGGGGAAATTGAATTTGACAAACTCAACTTCAGCCCACTAATTACCTCATACTTAAAAAAGAAAATTGTCTCCTTTGATATTTTTATTGAGAGGCTCGAAACCTACAGTAGTATTATGTTTGGTTTGACTTTTTTGGTAGTGTTCATTACACTAGGCGCTTTTATCAACTTTGTTCTTTTCTTGTTTTTTATGGGCTTGGTGAGCGATTTTAATCTGAGTGAAGGGATAAGCGTATTCCTCATATTCCTGGTTCTTGGTATTTTTTTTGTGCTCTACCTGCTCATTTTGATAGACTTCATCACTAGGGGTACTTTAAAAAAATCAGGAGGTAGGTTTTATCTAAAATTTTATCGATTTACCAGTATACTGACCCTTTCCGTTATTTACAGACCTCTTCTCTATAACTTTTGGGACAACCCTTTTGGAAAAAAGTTAATTCGTTGGTTATTGCCAATTTACCTAGTCGGGATAGTGATATTTAGCTCTTCCTATAGCTCTACGCATCATTTCTCAGGAATTTACAAATCTTCAGAACAATTCTCAGCAAGAAGAAACTATTGGGATATGATTGCCCATAAGGGTGACCATATTTCATATGCTGCCATACCCTCAAAAACCATAACCGACCCGTTTCTAGAAGTGAGTATCGATTATGAAGGCTATTTGGAGGAAATGATTTTTGAATACGACCCAACATTGGTTCCCAAGAACTCCAGGACGGGCTGGAAACCATTTATTTATACTTGGTTCAAATGGGAGTGGGGCGAACCCATTAATGAGGAAAAAGAGATTAATTTTCTAAAAACCATCAATACCGTTTTTACTACCAGTATAGATTCGATGGTTTACAGCGAACCTTTTTCGGTTAGTCAAGAAATAAACAATAGTTCCTATCTTAAGAAATTTATTGATATTTCAGAATTAAAAAATGGGAAACACATTCTAGTAATTCAGCGCCGCACCACCAAAGCTGATAGCACCCAATTAGAACATTACGAGACCATTCCTTTTTGGTACTTTAAGGATTAAAGACCTTATCTGTGGTGTAATGTTCTTTCCAATTTCACTAAAGATCCACCCCCTGCATAATACAGGTTTCCGTCTTCATCTATTATTTGTTGGCCTCCCCCATCATCCCAAGGGTTATTTAGCCATTTGCACGCTTTGCCCAAGTGTTTTCTAAATACCAGCGTCCCTGTATCCCAATCCAGCCCATAGTAATAATAGTTGCATTTCGTTTCGCGACCACTGCCATAGACCATATTGGAACCTGAGCTGTAGGTAAGTACTCCATTCATATTGATATCACTATTAACCCATTGAAGCTCAAACTGGTTTTCATTCGTGTTCCAACGCACTTTCTGTACCCCTTTCAGAGGTGTTTTTCCCTGCCCCAAAAAGCCATTGAACTGGGCAATGGCCACATCATAGCCATAGACCGTTGGTGAATTTTCTATGGATTGAAACTTTTCGCTGAATCTCTTCGCCGCTGGAAGCTGTATTTTTCCAGCCAGTCGAATATCTTCATTGGGTAAGCCTTGCCAATCTTGGGGTATTTCCCGCCAAAAGGCCAAAAGGTTATTCTGGGCATGTCCATCAGCTACAATAATCAACTTGTCGTTGCCATCACCCGTCCCCATTAAGGTCGGGGTGGTACCACTCCCTTCCGCAAATTTTCCCCTAGGACCATCTTTAACAAAGTCGTACCAAGACTCAAACCCTTTGCTAAGATCGGTACCATTCCAGTTCAACTGAATCAGGCGATGGGTGGTAACCACATACATGGAATTATTCTCATCAATAGGAAATGCATTGTGCCCAAAGACCTCGTTGGGAACAGGCTTAATCATTAGTGTATCCAGTAAGGAAAAATCTGGCGATATTATTCCAAATACCACATTGTCATTCTTTTTATTACTGCCTGCATAAAAAGCGATTTGACCATTATAATTAATTGCAATATGCTGTACTTTATCTTTGGCAATTCCCTTAAAACTAAAAGTATCCCTTACCGTGATTTTTGAATACAGGTTATTTGGCTGTACATCCGTTATTTTAAAAAGTCTTGTGTATTTCCCTTTCTTCGGATTGTATTTTGGATCATAGGTATACCAGACATTTCCTTTTGTTTGCAGAAAGTTCCATCCGAAAGATCTTAGCCAATCGGAATCTATTTTGATTTTTGACACTATCCGAATTCCTTGGTTGTCATCTACCATTTTGTAAAAATGGGTGGCATTGGATTGCAAAATGGCACGTTTCCCATTGGGATACTTCTCCGAAAAATAGGTCCAGGGCGAGGTACCACCCTTGATTCCCTTTAACACCTCAACGCTCACCTTATCAGCACTGGTGGGTCCAGGGAAATCGGAATAAGACTGCCTGTAGCTGTTACCGTGATAGGTGGGCCATGGGGAATCTGCAAGAAAAGGATTTACAGGTGGTCCTTGATATTGTGCCAAGCACAATTGGAAAAATAACCCTAAGGGTATAGCAATCCTAAACATATATTTTATATTTTCTGGAATAATAATACCTAAAAATTAGCACTCTCCGGCAGTTGGTTTCTATCTACCTGATTACCATTTTCATCGTAAAATACATAAGTGATCGCGCTCCCTTTTTTTAATCTGATTCGGTAGTACTCTTTCTTGGATCTATAAAGTTTGATATGCGTACCTCCGGTAGCCTTATGCCCTACAAAATTTTGTTTTAAATCTGCACTTAAAAAATCGGGAATGGTCTTATGCCCATAATATTCGGCATAGTAAAGGATTTCACCTACCGGGGAATATCGGGCGTTGCTCAAGGGCCTTTTACCCTCTTTCATTACAGCAATATATCGTGTAAGACCGTTTCCTTTTCTTCCGGTTGAGCGCTGTCTTTTCCAACGTACAACTTTGGTATCTCCAAAATTGTCCACCTGCGAGCCTAAGACCATTTCAGGAACCTCCCCTTGTGAAATAATACCTCCTTCAAAAGTGGTTGACTGTCCTTTACCTATCAAAAAAGTGAAGCTTGCCATTATAAAATAAACTACTTTTTTCATCTCTTTATGTTTTGTTTATTGAACTTGAATTAATACCTAATTTTAAAGGTGTTATCCAAAGAACATCAGAATTCATGCCTATAGTGCCACTAATCTGTCTTTTTCAATGAAATCACTATTTTTTTCAATGAAATGGCTGCGGCTAGATACCCTATGGAAAAAAGTAGTTTTCTGGGGGACCTTACTTCTGCTGTGCTGTTGGAACTACTATAATGACTTTTTTGAATGGATGGAGGCCTTAGTTATGGCTTTGATCCTAACGCTACAGGTAGTGGGAATGATATTATTTGGCTACTTGTGGTTAAGTAGACGACAAAAATTTCCCCAACTTATTTTCTGGACCATAACCTTGGGGTTTACTGTATCCCGGTTTCTTATCGTCTTTTTTATTCTTCAATACCACCTGCCGGATTGGACGGTCTTCCACCATACAGACCGGGTAGGGCCATTCTTATTTATTACCTCTGCCATTTTGATATTTTTAGGTTATAGCTATTCCATATA
>JBCBZA010000265.1:0-2888 GCA_039815575.1 Bacteroidota bacterium
AGCCAGACCCGCCAAGCGGATGGCAACGACCAATGCGGCGCAAAGCAAGCATGCCACCTTTTAAAAGCCCAAAGCGTGCGGAAAAGAAAAATATTCCCCTTTCCGAGTATGTCATAACAAAAGATACCGTTCTTCAAAATTCAAGGGAGCTTACCATTTGCGTAACGCCAAAAAGAAGGGTCAATAGATTGGAAGTCTTTACCAATGATATTACTATAATGCAATGCAAAGTAAATGGGGTGGAGCTATCTGATTATTACCTGAAAAATAGAAGAAAAGGAAAGTTGGTTACGCATTACATCAGCAACAATGACTATACCGAAATTGAAATGATCGTTCCAAAGAACAAACCCCTGGAATTATCATTTTATGAAGCTTCCAATGACTTACTTTCCCATCCCCTATTTACTGTTCCAGACCGACCAAAAAATAGTATTCCCATGCCATTTATACTTAATGATGCTATATTGATGATCAAAAAACTCACTATTGAATAAGAGCGTTGGCATTCTAGGTTGTGGTTGGTTGGGCACTGTTTTGGGGGAACAGCTTCTTTTGGATGGCTATTCTTCTGTAAAGGGTTCCACTACTTCTAGCCAAAAAATTGATTCCCTGACCCTGATGGGAATCGACGCTTATATGATTCGACTTGGCGAAAATGCAATTGAAGGCGACATTAATGGTTTTCTGGAAGATGTGGATGTTTTAATAATTAATGTTCCACCCAATCTAAGAAAAAAGCCTAAAAGCAATTATGTAAAGAAAATGGGGGTGTTACTTGATGCCATAAAGGACAATGGGGTTTCATTTGTAGTATTTGTTAGCAGCACCTCTGTTTACGGTGCTATTGATGGGGAAATAACCGAAGAGATCATTCCGAACCCAAAAACAAACTCTGGAAAGCAACTCCTTGCATCGGAACAATTATTCCTTAGGGAGCATTCCATCTCCACGGCCATTATTCGCTTTGGCGGATTAATTGGGGAGGATCGTCACCCGGTGTTCCATCTTTCCCAAAAAGAACTTGGTAACGGGGAGGAACTGATTAACCTGATTCATCGAAACGATTGTATCCACATGATACGGACCATCATGGAAAATGGATATTGGAATGAAATTTTCAATGGGGTTTACCCCCATCATCCTACTAAGGCGGAATATTACGTTTCAGAAGCAAAAAAAAGAGGGGTTCCTCCTCCCATTTACCTACCATCTACAAGTACTGTCAGTAAAAAAAAGATAGTTTTTAGGAATTTTTATGTTAAAAAGCATGTTTTGACCACATCAATTTCTTCTTAATTCACCACAAAAGTCGACATTTTCACAACAAAGTACATACATTACTGTTAATTAAAGTATTGATTTTAAAAGGCTTATCGACGAAATACATAATTTTGTACTACATCAAAATAGTATAGTTATGGAAACTTTAAATGTAAAATCGAGGATTTTGATGGAAATGGAAAGACTCATTGCACGAAGTAGTGCCAAAGGGAAAATGACCAAAAAAATACAGTCATTTCATGTGGCCATTATCAAAAGACATTATAATGCCTCTGATGTCAGTATTGATTACCATCGCCATAGGGTGAAGATGAACGTGGTCCTGGATGAAAATGGTTATGATCCAAAAACGGTAAACGTGGATTTGGCAATTTTGCCAATGAACCTTTTCTTTAAAAATCTTCGGGATTTTTTAAAATCGTGTTTAGAGGCAGATGCCAAAAGCATTGTTTTTTATGCCAAGTTGATCAAAGATTTGTCAAATAAAGAACGGATTCATGTTACGGTATAAGTGGAACGATTAAAAAATTGCTATTGAAAAAGATGCCTAGGGCATCTTTTTTGCTTTTAAGAGTTTCCTATTCTTTAACAGCCTACTTTGGTGAATTTTTTTAGTTTTGCCGCACTAAAAGAATGAAGAAATGAAAAAACTATTCATCATCACGGTCCTTCTAGCTTCAACATCCCTTTTAGCCCAAAGCAATGGTGACCTAAAAACCCACTTTGAGCAATATTATCTAGAGATGAAAAAACAGGGAGATGTAAATGGTGTCATCAATGCCCTAACCCATTTGAACGTTATTGACCCCTCGCAGGCACGGAGGGATACCTTGGCTTTTGTATACATGAACGGGAACCAACACCTACAGGCATTGAATACCATTGGAATTGAAAAGAACGAATCCGATTCCAATTTGGCCGTCCAGGTAAAAGCAGTTTCGCTAAAAGCCCTAAATCAACCAAAAAGGGCTATTGAACAATTTCAAGTACTTTATGATAGAACCCCGGATCCCTATGTGGCCTATGAGATGGCCGATTTAAAGATACAAGTAGGTGATATTACGGGAGCGGAAAAGGATATTACCTATGGTATTGCCAATTCCACTTTAAATATGAAACATGCCTTTTACGAACGGCAGCAACCTTACGAGGTGCCTCTAAAAGCCGCTTTCTATCACTTGCAGGGGTTATTGATCTTCAATAAGGATAAAACCAAAGTGGATGAAGCTATAGGTCTTATGGATAAAGCATTGGAACTTGATTCTAACTTTAATTTAGCTAGTTTGAGCAAGCAAGCCTTAGAAAAACGTAAGACAGAGGGAGAAACCGAAAATTAATTTTCCCTAAGGTATTTTCCTTTTAATGTAATGAGCAGAAGGCTATCCTTCTGCTTTTTTATGGTAATGAGTTCACCAACATTTTCGTTGGGCACCGCAATGGAAAGTACATAATGCGCAATTTTCCAGCTACCTTTTACCTTTTTTACAACCCCAGAACCACGACACAGTTTCATTTGGGTATCCAAAAGTTCATCGAACCAGGCAAACTGTTCACTTTCATCTAAATAAATATTCCGTTCTACTGCGGTAAAACTCCATGCTTTG